>JBNKPX010000005.1:0-62864 GCA_050295575.1 Gammaproteobacteria bacterium
CTACTGCATCCATAATGCGGCCACCGGCCGTGAAGAAACCATGCCGCATGAAATCCCTAAGGCAAGCGAGCGTAAAAAAGTCGTCATCGTCGGCGCTGGACCTGGCGGTCTGGAAGCTGCTCGAGTCGCGGGTGAACGTGGCCACGATGTACTGGTTTTCGAAGCAGCAAAAGACCCAGGGGGGCAGGTGCGCCTGACTTCACAGAACGAACGCCGCAAGGAGATGATCTCCATCATCGATTGGCGCATGGCACAGTGTGAGAAACTTGGTGTGCGTTTCGAGTTTTATACCTTTGCTGAAATGGATACCGTATTAGCTGAAAATCCCAATGTCGTTGTTATTGCCACCGGAGGACTACCGCATACCGAGGTACTGGCTAAAGGCAATGAGCATGTCATTTCTACCTGGGATATAATTTCCGGTGATGAAAAGCCGGGCAAAAATGTACTGATTTTTGATGACGCCGGTGACCATGCTGGTTTGCAGGCAGCAGAAGTCATTGCAAATAATGGTGGCAGAGTGGAAATTATGTCACCGGACCGCTCATTTGCGCCGGAAGTTATGGGTATGAACCTGGTTCCTTATATGCGCTCGTTACAAAAGCTGGATACCATCTTCACCGTGACCTATCGTCTACATGCTGTTGAAAAGCAGGGCGCGGATTTAATCGCCCACATTGGCAGTGATTATGGTGGTGTCGAGCAGCAACGCGTATACGATCAAATCATTGTCAACCACGGTGTGATTCCGCTTGATGAGCTGTATTTCGAATTGAAACCCCAATCGTCAAACCATGGCGAGATATCACATGATCAACTGCTTGAAGGCCAGGCTCAGTCAGTCGTGCGTAATCCACAGGGCAGCTTTCAATTGTTCCGTATCGGTGATGCCGTTGCCACGCGCAATACCCATGCAGCGATTTACGATGCATTGCGCCTGATGAAGGATATCTAAGCCAGTGGGGGGCTCTATTTGCCCCCTGACGATTAGGGAAAATTTCAAATTCTCTAGAACAGCTTTCGATATCCTGACCTGATAGATCGAATGTTCCGCTAATTTTCTGGCATTAGATTCAGTAATATTGATTGTTATAGAAGATCTGGGGCAGAGAATTAGATGTCTTAAAAAGATCTCAAAAACATGACAAAAGAGCGAAAAAAATCAGGCAGTGGAAACCACTCGTTTACCTTTAGAGTTTTGCTACAACCTCGTTAGGAACAATATTGCATTTTCCAATACTTTTGGATTAACGTCTTATGGGGCTGACTGCCACTCCTAACCGGCAGTCAGCCCGATAGAGGATCAGTTCGACACTGCGGCAGTGAGAGCTATGCGCAGTGCCGCTCCTACAGCGCTAGCTGACTGTGGGTTCTGACCGGTAATCAGGCGGCCATCAACTACTACCTGTTCGGTCCAACTTTGCGCTGGCTGGTAGTGGGCGCCGCGTTGCTCTAGCGTGCTGGCTAGCAAGAAAGGCACTGTATTTTCAAGCTTGACTGCTCGTTCTTCATCATTGGTAAAGGCAGCGACACGCTTGCCATCAACTAGATAGCGCCCATCACTCAATTTGATATTTACCAAAGCCGAGGGACCGTGGCAAACGGCACCAACCACCCCATCGGCTTCATAGATGTCGCGGGTGACCTGTTGCACGGCAGGGCTATCAGGAAAGTCCCACATGGTGCCGTGACCACCGGCAAAGAAGATGCCACTGTATCGGCTTGCATCGATGTCGTCCAGGCGCTGGGTTTGCTGTATCGCGGCTCGGAATTTATCGTCATTCCAGTAGCGGGCATTGAGCTGATCATCCATATCAAGCCCGTCCACTGGTGGTTCGCCACCTGCAATCGAGGCAAATTCCACGGCGATGCCGGCTTTCTCCAGTTCTGCCAGCGGGTGAGTCACTTCAGAAAGGTAATAGCCGGTTGGTTCGCCGCCGGAAGCACCCTTGGTGGCGTGACTGGTCAAGACAAAAAGAATGGTTTTCTCTGTTGTGTTCATGATTTGTTCCTCACTGTTGTAAAAGAAGTACAGTGTATTCATGCCTCCTTTGGTGATAAACTACCGATACTAATAAGCATTTGTTCTTAGGAGGATAAAGTGGCGCGTCAATTCGATCACTTACCTGACGTAGAGGCTTTTCTCGTGGTCATGGAGCAAGGCTCGTTTAGCGCGGCGGCGGTGACGCTGTCGACGACAGCTTCGGTGTTGAGTCGGGCAGTCACGCGGTTGGAAACTCGTTTGGGTTGCCAACTGGTACGTCGCACTACACGCCGCTTGCGATTGACCGACGCAGGTCAGGAATACCTGGAGCAGACTCGCATAGCTTTTGACCTGATTAATGATGCCGAACGCGATATTCAGGGTCAGGAAGGCACGTTGGTTGGTAGGGTTCGGCTGAGCGTACCAACTACCTATGGCCATTACCGACTGCCTCGACTGTTGCGGTCATTTTGCGAGGCACACCCGGATGTACAGGTGGAATTAAACATCGCTAATCGCAACGTCGACCTGAATGCGGAAGGCTTTGATCTGGCCATTCGTCTTGGTCCACTCCCGGATAGCGGACTGGTAGGCCGCAAGCTGGAAGACGCTCCCCTGTGCCTGGTGGCTTCGCCAGATTACCTGAAACGTGTCGGTTCCCCAGTAAACCGCCACGAGCTAAACAATCATCAATGCCTGCCCTTTTTAATGCCCAGCACCGGCCGGGTCACACCCTGGCTACTGCGTGATGGTGGCGAAGAGGTGGATTGGCAGCCGCAGAGTCGGATTCAAGTAACTGATGATGTACTTGGCGTCGTTTCGTTGGCCGAACAGGGTTTGGGCATCTGCCAGACATTTGAGTTTATTGCCCAGAAATATATAGAGAGAGGTTCACTGGTGGAAGTGCTGCCGGAGTTACGTGGACGCTCTCGATCATTTTCACTCTTATATATGCCGCATCGACGACGCTCAGCCGTGTCCAGGGCCTTGAGTGATAGTTTGGTTGCAGCGGCTGAGATGCCGGAGTAATTCCGATTGATCAGAAAATCCAACAATCATATCACCTTCGCTTCCGGCAGTTGTCGGATGCACTGGGTGGTGAGGTCAGGTCTTTTGCCTCACGAAGTAATTTGGGACAGTTTGAACCTCTCCCTGTTTAACGGAATTAGTGCACACTAATGAAAAAAGACAAGGCCTTCTTTTCGGCTGCAACAAGTTGAGAGCTGCTCCCGACTTTTTGGAAGGTATTAATTATCGTGACATCAATGTTTAATTAGAGATCTATCATGATTAAAGTAAAGATTTTATTAGTCATACTGTTATCCGTTTTCAGTTTCAATACGATTGCAGATGAATATTCAGATTTTTGGGACTGGTTTCAGTCCAATGAATCTAAGTACTATAAATTTGACTTTGGAGACTTGGAAAAAAGAGATGAATTGTTTGACCAACTGAGCTCACAACTTTTAAAAATTGATGAAAATCTTACATTTGAGTTTGGTCTATTGCCGGACGAGAGAATGGATTTCGTTATAAGTGCTGGAGGTATAAAAAGTTCTTTTCCCTCAGTAATAGCCCTGGTAGAAAAAGCGCCTGTGCTTGAAAAATGGAAATTTACAGCATTTCGTCAAAAAAATGAATCTACAACTGAGATACAATTGGGTGGTATGTCACTGAGTGCTGAAAAAGTATTAGCTCAATTATTTAGAGATGGGGATAAGATTGGTCTGGTCCTCTTTATGCCAGGTTATCAGAAGACCGGAAATCAAATATTTGAGCAAGTAGGTTTTTTACTTTTAGACCAGACTTTAGGGGAGTATGTGGTAGGTGCCAGAGTAGGTTTCGTTGAGTTTCAAAGGTTAGAGGGGGAGGTAGAAAATTCTTTTAAGTTATCTGATATTTCTCCTTTCTTTGAGTGAATGCAGATTTCAAACTATTAAACATCAAGACTGCCACTACAATAGGAATAACTGGGTCCAGATATTAATGGTACTTACTTAAGGCTGTTACGCTGTTCATTGCGAGGACGCCTATATGGATGTAGTGCTAGGGCGAAGCACGACTCCATGGAGGGAGGAGGTAGAGCGAAGCAGGATGCTAGAGCCGAGCTTGCGACGTAGCAGGAGTGCTACAGGATGTAGCGTATACGGAAGCAAGGGATCTAATCCCTTCGTCAGTGGGGTTTCTGCAAAGTTAGAGATTCCATCCTTAGGTCCGTAAACGGTACATCCTTGTGCCACTCCTGCCGCGCTGACATTTTACCCTTAAGTAAGTGCCATTCTGTCCAGATATAAGGAAGCTCTGAATATTTCATCCATGAATTATCCGAGCACGAAAAACGAAAAGTGTGATTTTCGTTTTTCTCATAAAGTCCATGGCTTGTTGCCATCGATTTTGGTGGCACATCCCTGTGCCGCAGGAACCTCTGAATATATTAGAGGTTCCATAAATTTAACCTAAGCACTTTCTGCCCCTCTATAATTTTGAAAACTCAGATCAGAGAGCAATACTTTCTTATATTATCGAAAATTATTCTCTGCCCGGATTTTTCTGTTTTTTTGACAAACCTGAAGCACAGTTTACGTTTCTGCCTGTTCCAGTCCGCCCTGGCGAATCAGCTGCTTTAGACGTTCGGTGTCATATTCGCTGTCGATTTGCTGCAGCCGCTCCTGCACCAGTTGCTCAAGGTCACCGTTTAGATCTTCTACACGTCGCTGCCAATGTTCAAGATAGGCGTCTGTACCGGCGAGCTTGCTGCGCATTGCGGCCTTGTCGATTGCTTCGCTAAAGCGTTCGGGCAGTATCTTTTTGGCAGTTTTGCGCCCCTGTTTTGCGATGATCTGGGCCGGTATATCACGCCAGTAAAGCACGGTTAGTTTTGCCATATTGTTTCCTCTAGCTGTTTGACCTTGTTTAGCCCGAATATCTCAGATAATACTATCGGAGTGAGATTATCCGTTTAGATATGCGGGCTGGCAGTGTAGCAGTTGCGGTTAACGCTGCACTATAATTTTACGATTCTGAATGATTAATAATAATGCGCAGTGTTGTCTATCCTGATTCTCATTGAGCCTCATCTCGGACTGCCGCATTCCGGTTAGCGTGCAGGAAAGCGCGCAGATGAAATTGACTTTGCGCATCGTGATAACGCCAGGTTTGCCCCTGCGGACATCGATAGCGCGCCATACAACCATGCTGGTGACAGGCGGCATCTACATTGTGTTCGAGGTAACGGATGCAGACGGGAACGTCATAGCCCGACTCGGTCAATGCATTAACCGGACAGGTATGCAGGCAGGGTTTATTGCTACAACTATCACAAACAGATGTCGTCTGATGCGCTTTCAGCATGACACTGGTATCCGGTAATAACAGGGCGAACCGATAAGCGTGCCATAGTCCGTATTGCGGGTGCATCATCAAACCCAGTGGAGATTGTTCGAGCGCTTCAGCGCTGCGTGCCCAGCGTTGGAATGGCAGGTAGGGCGGTCCATCGAAGGGGAATATTGTCTCCAGCCCGAAATGCTCGCATACTCCAGTCGCCACCCGGCGGCTCCATCGATCCAGCGGATGTGGCTGCCCGTCATGATACTCGGCCGCTGCAGAAAAATGTCCCCACATGTCCGCACCGACATTGCCTACGAGCGCAATCCTCGATGCGGTCAATCCGTATTGCTGCCGCTCATCTTGCGTAATTTCTCCAATTCCACGCAGCGCCAGTCCGCATTGCGACAGGTAGTCGTTTAACGCTTGCAGGTTCACCTGCCGGGAGTCGCTCATAGTTGAATCCGGCTTTGTTTTCGGTCAGCAAGCACATGAGTCGCCTGCGCAAGGTCTTCGGATACCGCAATCATTGGGCGAGATTTATTGCACACAGTTTTCTCCTTTCTGGATAACGCTGAACATCGCTCAATCAGCTCGATAACATAACCGTATCATCACGCGCTGCGCGATGGGGTATCGGATTTCCAGCTACAGGCAGGGCCAATGGCGGTAGCGACGATACGCGATTCGAGAAACAGCTCTCCATCTCCACTATCCGGGACATGTATATCATGATAGGCGATGGTAATTTCATGGCCATGCGCACCGGCGGCACAAATTTGTTGTGTTGCTTGCGCACGCACCAGTTCCTCTCCGTGCTGACGGGCTTCTTCCAGGCTGTCAAACAATAGCGGCTTACCGCCGTGGAACAGTTTGAATTCGCCCTGTTGTGGCTGTGTCACCATGACCTCTGCGCGCTGGATGATACTGCCCATGACAGCACCATAGGCATTGGCAACCTCTGCATGTGATGGTACCCGAAGATCCATCTTCATACTGCGTGCAACCTCATGGTAATAGGTCGCCGCTGGCGCGCCCACCGCGACAAGCGGGTAGTCACTGGCGAAATCTACCTTGAATAGAGGCTTGTGGTCATCATGCGTTCCACCGTGCATGATCATGCGCGTCACCGCGTCAATTAAGTGTTCCAGGTTTCCACCACCCTGATTTGGCACTGCCACGTTCATCCCCACTGTAACGAGCAACTGGCGGATTCGCGTATGCACCAGTTGGTAAACCATGCGGCTGGCGGACTCGATATCGCCTTCAGCCCATTGACCGAATCCATACAGATAACGCATCTGGCGCATCCATATACGCGCGGCAAGCTCGGCCGCCTCGCTGCTCCAATGCGTATTCATGCCTAATACATGTACCGCATCGCTCGGTGTAAAACCGCTGTAAATGGCCAGGCCCAGGCGTTTCAGCCGTGCCAGCGCGCGGCCGAGGTTGCGGTCGTTGCTCACAGCCTCATCCAGTTCAACAGGGCCGTCCGCGAGCAGTTCCCAGGCATCACGTTCGACTGAGTCCAGTTGCGCCAACAAAGCCGGATTGTTTTCCAGACGCAGTACGAAGCGGTTGCTGCGCGCATTGATCATGCCGGTAAGTTGCGCTTGCAGGCGCGGAATCACTTCCGGATACAGCTGACCCAACAGGCTGGTGGGCACCACCCGCCGTGGTCCTATAATCAGGCCGTCTGGTCCGCCAAAGCTGACTTCGCTATCACCCCCGAGACCGATCGAATTAACCTGCACCGCTTCGACCATCGGCTGCCAGTTGCCGATACGTGCACCATCGACGGAGAGCCGTGGCAGGCCGCCGCTGACCACCGCGACATCGGTTGTGGTGCCGCCCATATCGGCAATAATCGCAGTATCTTCTCCACTCAACGCGCAGGCACCGATGACACTTGCAGCCGGTCCGGAAAGCACCGTCCCAATCGGCTTTTCCAGCGCTTGCGCGAGGCTTGCCAACGAACCATCGCCCTTAACGATCATCAGCGGCGCATCGATGCCATATCGCTTCAGGATGGTCTGAACTGATTCGATCAGATCATGTATTGGCGCGACCATTCGAGCATTCAATGCGGCGGTCAGGGCGCGTCGGGGCGCACCAAGGGTAGATGCGAGTTCATGACCACAAATCACTGGAATATCTTTATCCAGCTCATGGATCAGGGCTTTGACACGTAATTCATGGCTGTTGTTACGGGTACCGAACTGTGACGACACGGCAAAGGCCGAAACCTGCTTACGCAGACGCTGTATCGCGTTACGGATCTCGTTATCGTCGAGTGGCTGCAGTTCACAGCCTACCGCATCGAAGCCTCCTTGCAACGCAACCAGGTATTGTGGCGCAAGTATCTTCAACAACCCGGTTTGCTCGATCTGGCGTTGATCGTAACCCGGTAGCAGCACAGCAACCGGAGGCCCCAGATCTTCGACGACGGAATTAGTGGTCAAGGTGGTTGACAGTGACACCATACTGACTCGCGCCAGATAATCGCTGTCAAACTGACTTATGACGTCACCAATTCCGTGAGTCAAATCTAATCGGGTGGTCAGGCACTTTCCTGATGCGACGATATGCCGCTCATCGTCAACCAGAACCGCGTCGGTGAAGGTACCACCGGTATCGATGCCGAGGCGTAAACTCATACTTTATTCCGCAAATTTTTTGCTATTTTAGCGGCGTTTAACAATCAACATTACGCCAGGGACGACCCAGGAATGAACGTTCGCGACCTGGCCCTGGATACACACCCTGGCAGTAACTGGTATCTGATGCTGCTGAGTAAATCAGGCCCTGGCGAAACCCTGATTTTTATACCAGTTATCGAATGATTTATGGTCTATTCTAAGAGTGATAAAGATCATGTCTAAGGGATATGGACTGAAAGAATAATGTGGGTTAAGGCTCCGCTTGATCAGACAAAGCAATGATCCTGTGAAATATTGCAACTGATGCGCCGGCCTGTTGTTGCTTGCTTTCGCTTTGGACTCTCGGCTTCATATAGATAGAGAATATGACTACTGGATACAGGCAATACTGGCAGGAAAAGACCTGGCACGGCATAGGCATCGCTCTTATCGTGCTCGTGCTTTATGTCAGCAGACTCTTTAGCTACCTTCTGTTCCATAGTCTCATCTGCTGGAGCTGTTGCTGGAAGCCGAAGCCTCGGTGTGTCCTTCAGGAGAGGAATCATCGTGAGCGATAGCGACCACCGTCCCCCGGTCCTCGCTGCCGATCAAATCATGGCGGTGGAGGTTTTTTCCCAGATGCTTGCTGCTACCGATGCGAGCCAGATGGGAGAGAAACTCACCGAGCAACTGCGTGAACTGACTGGCGCCCGCACCGTCATGGTCATCGCTCATGAGGATGAACTGGACAGGAATGAGTTGCTGCACGCCTGTCCAGCCCGGCGCAAAACCTTGTTTTCCGCAGCCGATCTCGATCTGCTTTGCTCGCTAGACTACCCGGAAATTTTGACCGGGCTTGTGAAGGATTTCCCGCAGAATCATCCGTTGCGGGCACTACTGTTAGGCCTGGGCATCGAATCATTGCTGCGCGTCCCGTTAAAAACGGGAAGCCGTCTGGTCGGTATGTTGTTGTTGCTGGACCTGCCAACAGTGGAACGGATTGATGAGATGAACAGGATAGTCAGTCACCTTTCCCCCGTACTGGTGCTGGCGCTGAGACCGGAAATTATCGAGTGTAAGGTTTCCGAAAAAGCATTGCTCCACGAGCAGACATTGCTCAACCGTATCATGCTAACCAGCCCGGTGGGTATCGCGGTGGTAAACCGCGAGGGGCAGATCACCTTCGCCAACCCGCAGGCAGAAAATATCCTCGGCTTGAGTAAGGAAGTTTTGACTCAGCTGAGCTACAACGCTCCCGAATGGCATACGACAGCCATAGATGGCGGACCTTTTCCAGATGAGGCACAACCATTCAATCGCGTGATGGCAGCACGTCAGGCAGTATTCGATGTCCAGCACGCAATCACCTGGACGGATGGTCGACGAGTGCTGCTATCGATCAATGGTGCTCCTATTTTTGATGCGCAGGGCGAGATTGAAGCAGTGGTCTTCTCGATCGAAGACATCACCGAACGCAAGCATGCCGAGGAGACGTTGCAGCGCAGCGAGCATGGTCTGGCCGAAGCGCAGCGCATCGCGCATCTGGGTAGTTGGGAGCTGGATCTACTTAACAATGTACTGACCTGGTCGGATGAAATATTCCATATTTTTGAGATAGACAAGGAAGAATTCGCTGCTTCCTACGAGGCGTTTCTTGATGCTATCCACCCGGACGATAGAGAGATGGTCAACCATGCCTATACCGAATCACTCAGCAGCAAAAAGCCCTACAACATCGAGCACCGCCTGTTAATGAAAGATGGCCGCATCAAATACGTGCACGAGCAATGCGAAAGCTTTTTTGATGCCGCCGACAAACCGCTGCGTTCAGTGGGTACAGTACAGGACATCACTGAGCAGAAGCTGAGAGAGGATGAGCTACGACGCTACCGTGACCACCTGGAAGAGGAGGTACAACAGCGCACCACTGAATTGATGCTGGCGCGTGATGCAGCGGAAGCCGCCAACAAGGCGAAGAGTACCTTCCTTGCTAATATGAGCCATGAGTTGCGCACCCCACTCAACGCCATCCTCGGTTTCTCGCAACTGATGCATAAGGATGGGTCGCTAAGTGCACGGCAGCGTGAAAACCTGGAAATTATCAATAATAGCGGTGATCACCTGTTAAGGCTGATTAACGACGTACTGGAGATTGCCAAGATAGAGGCGGGCAAACAGCAACTGGAGGTTACCACCTTTGATCTGTATGAAATGGTACGAGCGGTAAGCGACATGATGAGACTGAAGGCGCAACAGAAGGGGCTGCAACTGGTACTGGATCAATCGTCAGCGTTTCCGCGCTTTATCAAGGCTGACGAGGCGCGACTACGGCAGATTCTGGTCAACCTGGTGAGCAATTCGGTGAAATTTACCGAACAGGGCGGTGTAACCATCCGCCTGCGCAACGAGCACAATGCACGTCACCATCTGCTAATAGAGGTTGAGGATACTGGGCCAGGGATTAGCCGCATCGATCAGCAGCGCCTGTTCCACCCCTTCGAGCAACTGTCTACAGGCCCCGCTTCGCAGGGGGGAACCGGCCTGGGGCTCGCCATCGTGCGCCAGTTCGTGCAACTGATGGAAGGTGAGATCGCCGTTGAAAGTGAACCGGGTAAGGGGTCGCTGTTTCGCGTCAAGTTGCCGATTAATGAGGCTGATAAGGCGCAGATGATCCACCTGTGCGGTGAAAGGCGTGGAGTATTGGCAGGCCTGGCACCCGGGCAGCCCAGCCGCCGCATTCTGATCGCCGAGGATCAGCACGAAAACCAGCTGCTGCTAAGCAAATTGATGACCGACCTCGGCCTGGAGGTTAAGGTCGCGCACAATGGCGAGGAGTGCATTCAGATATTCCAGCACTGGAAACCAGACCTGATCTGGATGGACCAGCGCATGCCGGTCATGGATGGGGGCGAAGCCACCCGGCGTATTCGCGAACTGCCGGGCGGAGACCAGGTGAAGATCGTCGCCGTTACTGCCTCAGCCTTAAAAGAGCAGGAGACAACCTTACGTGCATCAGGCATGGATGGCTATGTAAGCAAGCCCTACCGCCTGGATGAGATCTACCACAGTCTGGAAAAGCAACTGGGGTTGACATGGGCGTACGCTGAGACAGATAGCGAGCGAGAGGCAACACTGGTTGTACCGCCCAGTGAACAGCTATTTGAGCTATATCAGTTAGCGGATACAGGACAGATCTTTGAAATACAGGAGATAGCTTCTCGTCTGCAAGCAGACAATGAAGCTTTTATCCCGTTTGCCCAAAAGCTACAGAAACTGGCGAAAAGATTTGATATTGAGGGGATAAGCGCTTTTATAAAACAGTATCTAGAATGAAAATGAAAGTAGAGAAAAGATGGTTTTGTGGTTACTGGAGGCGTCACCAGTATCGTTCCAATATTAATTTCCAATCGCAGGGTGTTAGCGCGAATGGGATAGTTGGTCCTGGTGGTCAGACAGGTGGATGTAGGCAATTTCCCACCACGCGCTGATCCGGCTTGACGTTGTTGTGGTGAACCGTATGATCGAAGACATAAGCGATCATGATTCCGCTTTGGCAAGGGCATTGGCTGAGCAAGCCAGGGATCTCCAGTTTGGCTGGATTCTGCAGTTGATTCGTATTAACCATAACTCAATAAGCGACACGGCGAATGCTACGGAGAAGCAGATATGAACCATGCGCGCTTCAATCAGATTCTGATTGTTGACGACAACAGCGGTACTCTTCGGTTGCTGCAGAACCTGCTGACCGAGCAGGGCTACACTGTGTATCCCGTCCCCAGTGGCGAGCTGGCGCTGGGGTTCGTCCAGTCGAACCTCCCCGACCTCATCTTGTTGGACATCAAAATGCCTGGAATGGATGGCTATGAGGTTTGCCGACGACTCAAGGCGGATGAGCGCACCGCTTCCATTCCCATCATTTTTCTCAGTGCCCTGGAGGATAAACAGGACAAGGTGAAGGGCTTTCAGGCCGGAGGCGTGGACTACATCGCCAAGCCGTTTGAGGCAGAGGAGATGCTGGCCCGGGTGCGCATTCATCTGCGCATGCGAGAACTCACCGAAGGATTGGAACAGGAGGTTGGCGCACGTACCGAAGAGTTGATGCTCGCCAATAAACGGCTTGCTGAGGAGATCGCTGAGCGCAGACAGGCCGAGGAAGAGTTACGCCAGCTCAACAACGATTTTGTCACCCTGCTCGAAAACACAGATGACTTTATCTATTTCAAGGACAGGGACAACCGCTTCCTGTTTTGCAGCCAGACTCTGGCCGATATCACCGGTCATCGAAGTTGGCGTGACTTGACAGGTAAGGACGACTTCGAGGTGTTCCCTGAGGAAGCTGCGCGTATTTACCGTGCAGAAGAGCAGCCGATCTTCAGTGAAGGCAAGGTGCTATTGAACAAGGTCGATCCCTATTTCGATGCGCAGGGTGAACGGCGCTGGGTGAATACCAATAAATGGCCGGTGTTCGACGACAAACAGGCTGTAGTAGGGGTTTTTGGGATCAGCCGAGACATCACCGAGCAAAAACAGGCGGAGGAGGAATTGCGTCGGCTTACACTCTTCCAGCAGACGATTCTAAACAGCGTTTCTTACAGCATAATAACCACCACTCCTGATGGGATCGTCACCGTCTTCAATCCTGCCGCTGAGCGCTTGCTGGGTTACACGGCGGATGAAGTGGTTGGCAAACAAACCCCTGCGCTCTGGCACGATGCACAGGAGATCAGGCAACATGCCCTGCGCCTGTCCGAAGAACTGGGCGAAAAGATCCAGCCTGGACTGGATGTATTTACGGCACGTCCCAAACGCAACCTTCCTGAGGAGCACGAATGGACCGTAATTTGCCGGGATGGTACTCGAGTGCCGGTGAATCTTTCCGTAACCAAGTTGAGTGATGACGCTGGTCATATCATTGGATTCGTCGGCATGATCTATGACCTCAGCGAGCGCAAGCAGGCGGAACAGGAGCTGTGGCGTTACAAGGATCAACTGGAAGAAACAGTACAACAACGCACTGCCGAGCTGCAGCTGGCGCGCGATGCTGCTGAAGCCGCCAACAAGGCTAAGAGCGTCTTTCTCGCCAGCATGAGCCATGAGCTGCGAACCCCACTCAATGCCATCCTCGGCTTCTCGCAACTGATGCGCCAGGATCACTCCCTGAATTCCCGCCAACTGGAAAATATGGACATCATCAATAATAGTGGCGGTCACCTGCTCAATCTAATCAATGATGTACTAGAGATCGCCAAGATCGAGGCGGGCAAACAGCAACTGGATATCGCTATTTTTAACCTGCACGAACTGATAGCTGAGGTGAGCGATATGATGAGGGTGAGGGCTCAACAGAAGGGGGTGCAACTGGAGCTGGATCAGTCGTCAGAGCTTCCACGTTTAATCTGGGGTGACAAGTCAAGGCTGCGGCAGATTCTGGTCAATCTGGTGAGCAATGCAGTGAGGTTTACCGAACAGGGCTGTGTAACCATCCGCCTGCGTAGCAGGCACAATGCCCATCACCATCTTTTGATCGAGGTCGAGGATACAGGTCCGGGGATTAGTAAAAAGGATCAGCGACGTCTGTTCAAGCCTTTCGAGCAACTGTCAGCAGGCTCTACTTCTCCGGGGGGAACTGGACTCGGACTCGCCATCGTACGCCAGTTCGTGCAACTGATGAAAGGTGAGATTGGCGTTGAAAGTGAGCCGGGCAAGGGGGCTCTGTTCCGCGTCGAGCTGCCGCTGAATAAAGCCGATAAGGCTGAAGTGGATCGTTTTAGCAGTATGGGGCAGGGAAAGGTTAGCGGCCTGGCCCCGGGACAGCCCCTTTATCGTATCCTCATTGCCGAAGACCAGCGCGAAAACCAGCTGTTGCTGAGCAAACTGATGACCGACCTTGGGCTTGGGGTGAAGGTGGCGGAGAACGGGGAAAAGTGTGTGCAACTGTTCCAGCAGTGGCAGCCGCACTTGATCTGGATGGACTGGCGCATGCCACTGATGGACGGTGAGGAAGCGACTCGGCAGATCCGAAAATTGCCGCACGGGGATCAGGTGAAGATCGTCGCCGTTACCGCCTCTGCCTTAAAAGAGCAGGAAGCAGCGTTACGCGCATCAGGCATGGACGACTACATCAGCAAACCCTACCGCCTGGATGAGATCTACCACAGCTTGGAAAAACAGCTGGGATTGAGGTGGGAATACGCTAAGGCAGAAAGCGAGAGCGAGGCAGTTATGGTCACACCGTCCAGCGAACAGTTGCAGGAGTTGTATCAGTTAGCCGATGTAGGGCAGATTTTTGAAATACAGGAGATAGCCTCTCGCCTGCAGGAAGAGGACGAGGCTTACATCCCATTTGCCCGGCAGCTCTTGAAACTGGCGACAGGGTTTGATATTGAGGGGATAAGCGCTTTTATAAAACCATATTTAAGGTGATAGAACAGGTAGTAAATGGAACTAGATTCTGGCCCTTTAAAAATATTGCATGAATTGAATTTGTAGGAGCAACTGACGGATAGTGTGTTACCGAAGCCCTATTTTTTACGAGTTATTGAATGATTTATGGCCTATTCTATGAGTGATAAAGGTTAAGTCTTGAGGATATAGACGCAAATGCTCTATGAAGCAGTGAGTTACCCTCTAATACGAGCGGTCAATTGCGGAATCCAGGACTATACCTCCCAGTTGTAAAGGATGAATCTACTGCGCAGCTTTTATCCGGCCCGGCGTAGTGAGACCTCGGTAAAATGTCTTTGTGTAATAGGATATTACTATATGGTTTGACCGTCAGTGAATCTAACTCTTTGATTCTCTAAGAGGTAATGGAGCATATTGATGGATGTATATTGGAGGACTAATCAATGTTGACGCTAGTTTTTACTTCCTGTTTCCACTTGCGCGTACTTCCTGATAGGTGGATAGCGATGAAAAGGGATATTTTTTCAGGCCTTCCTGTTCGAGTTGCTGTCAAGATGGCGCTGGTGCCAGGCCTGGTGCTTCTGCAGTCTGTTATGGCTAATGAAGTTCATGCCGCTGCAGAGGCCGAGTTTGCGAATGAGCTGGCCGATATGGATATAGGTGAACTGGTGAAAGTCAGGGTTTCTCCCTTCGTTGTTTCCACTAGCCAGGATAAAGGCTATCGCGCGTCGAACTCCATATCTGGTTCCCGCTTCGATGCCCCGATTCGTGACCTGCCTTTCGCCATACAGGCCTTTACCGAGTCGTTCATCGAAGATCAGAAGCCGGCGAACATCTTTGATGTCGCACGCTACTCACCAGGCGTCACCTATCGCAGCAACGACTTCAACGAGGGCAATGCCAATCTTGCTATCCGCGGCTTCGCTGTTAGTGCTACACCCGGTAATGTCCAGATATTGCGCGACGGTTTTCACGGCCCGTCGATCTTTGACTTTACCAATATCGCGCGCGTGGAAGTGGTCAAGGGGCCTGCCTCGTTTCTGTACGGTCAGGTCGCTCCCGGCGGCATCGTCAACGTCATTACCAGAGATCCTCAGTCCCAATATGCTGCCTCTGCTGATGCCAGCTATGGTTCATACGACGAATACCGGCTGGATGCCGACGTAACCGGACCGGCTTCAGAAACACTGTTCTACAGGCTCTCGGCCTCCTATGCTGAGGACATGCATTACTGGGATCCCTATGATGCGCACTCGACAGTCGTAGCCCCATCTCTGCTATGGCAGCCCAATGATCGCCTGAGTGTTTCGCTAAAATATGAAAATTTCAGCAAGGTAGAAACACCGCAACTTATGCAGCTACCTGGCTACGGTGGCCAGAGTGGCGTGGTGCCGACTGCATCCGATCCCAACCGTCTGGGGGAGTTGCCCGATGTGCCGGATACCTGGAACAGCATGTCCTATGCTGACTTCCGCAATAGCGACACAGAGAGCCTGAATACCTCGCTGGACTTCAAGGCAGACGATCACTGGAACCTACGAGTTGGTTACGCCCACCAGAAATACGAAGTTGATGCGCTTTTTTCCGGCAACTTCGGCATGGCCAATAACGCAACCACTCTACAGGGCCGGCGTGTCAGAGGGCAGACCTACACCAACTGGGGTGACATATACGAGGCCGAGGCCGTCGGCAAATACGAATTTGGCCCCACCAGCCTGCGTCTGCTCCTCGGTGTACAGTACGTCGACCGCCGATTCGATTCCTGGGCCGGTCAGGCCCCTAACGATCCGGCGCTTGGCAGCGATCCGACTGCATCGCCGTTTCCGCTGTGGGATCTGAGCGATCCCTCCAGCTGGGATCGCACAGGCACATTTCCACGCTCAGCACTTACCGAGAACGCATATGACCGCAGAGTCGATTACACCGACAAATCGATATACGGCGGCAGCACCTTCGGTTTTTTCGATGATCGTCTGCTACTTCTCACCGGCTGGCGCCAGACATCGACGGAAAGCCAGATTACTGACAATCTGACTAGCCTGAGCCAACCCCGAATCACTGCGAGTGCGGTCACGCCACAATACGGCGTGCTGTACAAACTCACCCCTGCTCTCTCGGCATATGCCTCCTATTCAGAGTCATTCGTTCCCGGTTCACAAATCCTCGATAACCCTGATGGCTCGACCTCAGCTGCCAGGCCGACCTACGGGCAGGGTTACGATATCGGCGTCAAAGCAGATCTACTTGGTGGCCGTCTATCCGGTACGCTTACCCTCTTTGATATCCGCAACCGGAATATCGTCAATGATCTCGCTCACACAGACGCCTTTGGTTCGGTGGTGATCTATAACGTGCAGAGCGGTGAGCAGCGTTCCCGCGGCGTCGAACTGGATGCCACGGCCACACTGACCGACAACTGGCAACTCTACTTTTCCTATAGCTATATGGACGCACGGATTACCGAGTTCAGCGGCAACGATGCGGCTGTTCTTGCACAGGATCCCGTCACTCTGGATGCCGCAGGGCAGGCAAATTACAGGAATGTAAGCCTGCTGCACAACGCGCCCTTGCAAATGAGCTCGCCACATATGGCCAACCTGTGGACGCGCTATGACTTCAAGAAAGGAGGGCTTGACGGCCTTTATGTCGGTGGCGGTGCCAATTATGTTTACGACCAGACGATTCTGCCGGGTGGCCCTGACTCAACACATCAGACCTATACGCTGCTCAATGCGATGCTTGGCTATTCCTGGGCCAGGCACGAACAGCGCATGACTGTGGGCCTCATGGGGAAAAATCTTAGCAACGAACACTACCGGCCCTCGCAAAGCACTCGCAGCCGTCCGCGTGAGTTTCTCCTTACCTTTTCGGCAAAGTTTTGATTCTGGATCAGGCATGAAAACGCAGTTTAGATACCGTCGTCCGCTACGAGAGGCTGTGCCAGGTGTAATTTTTTTGTTTTACATATTGTTTATGCCGAGCCATGTTGCGAGTGCGGAGTTGGTGGTGGATAATCCGTACAGGGTCAAGGCTGCTTTTCTGCGTAATTTCGCTCACTATGTGACCTGGCCAGACGAGGCATTCTCCGGTAGCGATTCGTCCTGGTGCATCGGCATTCTTGGGAAGGACCCCTTTGGCGAGATTCTGGAAAAGACGTTCGAGGGCCGTAGCGAACAGGGCCGGATGTTTGAAATATTCCGCGCAGATACGCCGGATGAGTTGCCACCATGTCAGATCATCTTTATTACATACAGGGATGCGGCGCAGCGACGTGCGGTTCTTGATAAATTGAAAAACAGGCCGGTACTGACGGTCGGTGATGCGCCGGAATTCCTGCGCGAAGGTGGTGTAATACGGTTCCAGGTCGGGGACAGGGTGTCCATGAGTATCAATCTCGACCAGGCCCGTGCTGCCGCACTGATGATACAGACCAAAATGCTGGAGGTATCCAGCGATATTCTGGAACACGGTGAAATCCGCCACGTGAGATGAGATGTCTATCCAGCTGAACATACATAACAGACTAGCACTCGTGCTTTGGGGCACAGCTTTGCTGGCATTTGTGATGGTCGGCACTGGGGTAGTACTGTTTCAGAGTTTTACCCTGGAGCATCGTACCCGCCAGATTATGGAGCCTTATGCGCAACTGGTCTCCGTTGGTACGGACGCGGCTGTGGCTTTTGAGGATCCCGTCCGTGCCCAGGAAATTCTCGACACCCTGCGCGCAAATCTGCAGATACGGGAAGCAGTCATTTATCTGGATGGGGGGCGGATGCTGGCCCGTTTCAGCCGCCTGCCAAATGCCCCCCCGGCACCTTCACTTACCAGGCCGGATGGTCTCTATCTGGATCATAACACGGCAGAACTGCTGCAAGCGCTCCCTGGAGGAGGGCGTTTGCGACTTAGCATGGGGCTCGAACAACTCAGCCAGCAAACGCATCAGGCCCTGTGGGTATTCGGCACGGGCGTAGTCGTTCTGCTTCTGGTCACGGTTGCCCAACTGCTGGTTTTGCGGCGCACGCTCACGCGGCCTATTGCAAACCTGACACAGGCGAGTGAACTTGTTCGAGCCAGTGCGAGCTATACGCATCGTGTTCCCGCAACCGGCGCAGATGAAGTGGCTCAGCTAGGCAAAAACTTCAACGCCATGATGGATGTTATCCAGCAACGAGAAGATGACTTGCGCAAGCTTACGATCTTTCAGCGCACGATTCTGAACAATGTGGCCTACGGCATCATCTCTGCAACACCTGAAGGAACCGTTACCAGCTTTAATCCTGCTGCTGAGCATTTGCTGGGTTACACAGCAGATGAGATAGTCGGTAAGCAGACGCCCGGTTACTGGCACGATCCGGAAGAAGTTGTGCGCTATGCCCAACAGTTGACCGATGAACTGGGCGAAACGATTCAGGAGGGGTTTGACGTGTTTGCTGCCCGCCCGCGGCGCAATCTTACCGAGGAGCGAGAATGGACCTTCATTCGCAAGGATGGAAAGCGAGTGCCGGTGAATTTATCCGTGACTGCGCTGTGGGATGAAGGGGGAGAAATCACGGGATTCGTTGGTCTGGTTTACGACCTCAGCGAACGTAAGCAAGCGGAACAGGAACTTTTGCGCTACAGAGAGCAGCTTGAGGAAACTGTCCAGCAACGTACCCATGAATTGCGCCTGGCACGCGATGCGGCGGACTCGGCAAACAAGGCTAAGAGCGCTTTCCTGGCCAACATGAGCCACGAATTACGCACCCCGCTCAACGCCATCCTGGGCTTTTCCCAACTGGTGCGCCAGGATCAGTCCCTGACTAGCAGCCAGCGGGAAAACCTGGACATTATCAACAACAGTGGCGATCACCTGCTTAAGCTGATCAATGACGTACTGGAAATCGCCAAGATAGAGGCGGGTAAGCTGCAACTGGAGGTCGCCACCTTTGATTTGCACAAACTGGTGCGTGAGGTGAGTGACATGATGAGTCTGCGGGCGCAACAGAAGGGACTGCAACTGGAACTGGATCAGTCGTCAGCTTTTCCGCGCTTAATCAAGGGCGATGAGGCGCGGCTACGACAGATCCTGGTTAATCTGGTGAGCAATGCGGTGAAGTTCACCGAACAGGGCGGTGTGACCATGCGCCTGCGTAGCAGACACAATGCCCATCACCATCTACTGATCGAGGTCGAGGATACAGGCCCAGGGATTAGCAAAAAGGATCAGCAGCGTCTGTTCAAGCCTTTCGAGCAACTGTCTGCAGGCGCTGCTTCGCAGGGGGGCACCGGTCTGGGACTTGCTATCGTGCACCAGTTCGTGCAACTGATGGCAGGAAATGTATCCGTTGAAAGCAAACCGGGCCAGGGCTCGCTGTTTCGTGTCGATCTGCCACTGAATGAGCCCGATG
The DNA here is from genome assembly GCA_050295575.1 of Gammaproteobacteria bacterium. GTDB lineage: Bacteria > Pseudomonadota > Gammaproteobacteria > JACNJF01. The sequence continues at coordinate 19,740 of JBNKPX010000005.1, forward strand.
AGGCGGAGATGATCCGCCTGATTGATGAAAGTCACGGAGCAGTGGTCGGCCTCGCGCGGGGGCAGGGCTCCCGCCGCATCCTCATCGCCGAGGATCAGAGGGATAATCAAATCCTGCTCACCAGGTTGATGACCGACCTCGGCCTGGAGGTAAAGGTGGCGCAGAACGGGGAAGAGTGCATACAGATATTCCAGAGCTGGAAACCAGACCTGATCTGGATGGATCAACGCATGCCAGTCATGGACGGAGTCGAGGCTACCCGTCGCATTCGCGAATTGCCGGGTGGGAAACAGGTGAAGGTCGTCGCCGTTACCGCCTCCGCCTTAAAAGATCAGGAGAAAACCTTACGCACATCAGGTATGGACGACTACGTCAGTAAACCCTACCGCTTCGATGAGATCTTCCACAGCCTGGAAAAGCAGCTGGGATTGACCCTGGTATATGCTGAGTCAGAAAGCGAGCACGAGTCTGCTCTGGTCACACCACCCAGCGAACAGCTGCGTGAGTTGTATCAGTTAGCCGATGTAGGACAGATCTTTGAAATAAAGGAGATAGCCTCTCGTCTGCAGGCAGAGAATGAGACTTACATTCCGTTTGCCCGGCAGCTACTGAAACTGGCCAAAGGGTTTGATATTGAGGGGATAAGCGCTTTTATAAAACAGTATTTAAAGTGAAAGCAGAAAATTGAAGTCAACTCTGATTTCTTAAACGGTGTTCATTTATTGAATTTGTAAGTGCAACAGGCGGATAGTTTGTTATCGAAGCCCTATTTTTTACGAGTTATCGATTAATTTATGGTCTATTCTTATGAGTGATAAAGGTTAAGTCTTAGGCATAGGGCTGAAAGAATAAAGAAGTTAAACGATAAAAATTGAGATATGAAAATAAAGAATATATCTCCCAGTTGAAAAGGATGAACCCACTGCAGCTTTTAGCCGCCCCGACGTTGTTAGACCTCGATAAAAAATGACTTTTAATAAAGTATAGCTATTTGATTTGACAGCCAGGGAATCGGTCTCTTTGATTATCGCAGAGGTAACAGACCATCTTGATTGCTGCATTTCGGAGAACTAATCAATGTTTACGATACCTGGCTACACCTTGATTGCTCCGGTCTGTGAGACTGGCGATCTGTGGCTTTATAGAGCGACGAAGGAACAGGATGGAGTTGAAGTCCTGTTAAAAGTTCCTGCTGCGGGCACTCAACCGACGCCTCAACTGATGAGCTGGTTGGAGAGTGAGTATGAACTGGCCCAGGATCTGGATGCTAACCGGGTATTACGACCCGTCGCCCTGGAGCGCCAGGGTGACAATCTGTTTCTGGTGCTGGATAGCGGCCCCGACCGAACCCTGGCATCCCTGTTAGATTCACCGATGGAGATCCAGCGCTTCCTTCAGATCGCAATCGGTATCACCGATGCGTTGGCCGAGTTACACAACCATGAGCTGGTTCACAAGGATCTCAAGCCCGAACACGTGCTGCTGGATGAAGAGGGACTCGTCTGGCTCACCGGTCTGGGCATCGCTTCCCAGCTGCCCCAGGAACGACAGGCACCTGAACCGCCAGAAGTCATCGCTGGCACCCTGGCCTACATGGCACCCGAGCAGACCGGCAGGATGAACCGATCGGTTGATTACCGTAGCGACCTTTATGCCCTGGGCATAAGCTTTTACCAAATGCTTACCGGCGAACTGCCATTTACCGCCAGCGATCCGATGGAATGGGTACATTGCCATATCGCCCGGCAACCGATTCTACCGGTCAAGCGAGTAGCCAATCTCCCCGAGCCGCTTTCGGAGATGGTAATGAAGCTCCTGGCCAAGACTGCCGAAGATAGGTATCAGAGCACGGTAGGGCTAGATGCCGATCTGCGCCACTGCCTGGCGCAATGGGAGTCGGAGGGCCGTATTGATCCTTTCCCTCTGGGCGAACACGATGTGCCTGAGCGTTTGCTGATCCCGGAAAAGCTCTATGGCAGGCAATCAGAAGTCGTTGCCCTGCTTGCCGCCTTCGAGCGGGTCATGGTCAGTGGTATGCCAGAGATTGTGATGGTCTCCGGCTATGCGGGCATCGGCAAGACTTCGGTGGTTCACGAGCTCCACAAAGCACTGGTCCAGCCTCGCGGTCTCTTCGCGGCAGGCAAGTTCGACCAGCTAAAGCGCGACATTCCCTATGCCACTCTGGTCCAGGCCCTCCAGACCCTTGTCCGTCAGATCCTCGGCAAGAGCGAGGCCGAGGTGGCCGTGTGGCGGGACAGGATACAGCAGGCTGTTAGTCCAAACGGGCAACTGATCGTCAACCTCATCCCGGAAGTCGAACTTATCATCGGCAAGCAGCAGCCAGTGCCAGACGTTCCCCCGCAGGAAGCTCAGAACCGCTTCCAGATGCTGCTGTTGCGGTTCCTCGGTGCCTTCGCAGCACCCGAACATCCGCTGGCTCTCTTCCTCGACGATCTCCAATGGCTGGATGCAGCCACGCTCGGCCTGATTGAACAGCTTGCTACCGGAAAGGACGTGCGCCACCTGCTCTTGATTGGTGCCTATCGGAATAACGAGGTCGATCCCTCACATCCGCTGATGGCAATTATCGAGGCGAACCGCAAGCGTGGGGCCGGCGTGCGGGAGATTGTGCTTGCCCCCCTGTCTCTCGATGATGTGGGCAACCTCGTCGCCGACTCGCTCCGCTGCAGCCCAGAGCGCGCGCTACCTCTAGCGCAACTGGTGTATGACAAAACCGGTGGAAATCCGTTTTTCGCCATTCAATTCCTGACCGCACTGGCCGAGGAGAATCTGCTCGCCTTCGACCCAGGCGCGGGGCGATGGACCTGGGATCTGGCTCACATTCTCACCAAGGGGTTTACTGACAACGTGGTGGATCTCATGGTGGAAAAGCTGGGCCGCTTGCCCGAGACGACGCAGGAAGCGTTGAAACAGTTCGCCTGTCTGGGGAACGTCGCCAGGATCTCCACCTTGACGGCGGTTTGTGGGCAATCCGAGGAGGCTCTGGACACGGCGCTTTGGGAAGCTGTACGGGTGGGACTGATCGTCCGCCTGGAGGATGCCTATGCCTTTCTGCACGACCGCATGCAGGAAGCCGCCTACGCGCTTATTCCAGAACAGGATCGGCCGCAAGTTCATTTGAACATCGGACGGAAGCTCCTTTCGCAGGCAAGCTCGGAGGAACTGGGCGATATCCTCTTCGACGTGTCGAATCACCTCAACCGGGGCGCCGGATTGATCAGCGACCCGGACGAAAGAGCCCGGCTCGCGGAACTCGATGCCACTGCCGGGAGAAGAGCTCGAGCGTCCGGTGCCTATGTAACGGCGCGGGATTTCTTCTTCGAAGCCGCCTCCATCCTACCTGAGGATGCATGGAATATCCGATATGATTTCCTGCTTGCCCTTTATCTCGATTGGGCAGAATCTGAATATCTACAGGGCGCTTTCGAGGAAGCGGAACGCCTGTTCGCTATCCTGCATGCTCAGGCTAGAAACGATCTCGATCAGGCGGCGATCTATACGCTCCAACTGAAGGTATATCCGATTGCAGGCAAGTACGACGAGGCAGTCGACATGGGGATCAGAGCCCTCCAGCTCATTGGTGAAGAGATTCCGCAGGACGATGCAGCCATCAGCCGGATGATTGAAATTGAAGAGGCGGCGGTAAACGCAAATCTACAGGGCCGGGAGATTGCTGAACTTGCAGGGGGGGCTGAAGCGAGCGATCCGCAAGCCAGATTAATGATTGAGATTCTCACCGATTTGGGCGGACCGGCTTATATCGGATGCAGGCCACTGCTCTACCCTCTTTTCGCCCTTAAGAACCTCAATAAGGTTCTCAAATATGGCGTCACAAAAGAGGCTTGTCATGCTGTCAGCGCTTACGCCATCATGCGGATAATCTCCTCAGGCAATCTTAATACCGCCTACGCATTTTCAGAAGCAGCCATCAGCCTGAGTGAGCGGTTTGGTGGGCCCAGCCCCATAGGCTCAATCCTTTATTTGCACGGTAATCATGTTAATTTCTGGCTCAGGCCCTTTATCACAGACTTTTCGATCCTGGAGCGGGGCTTTCACGCCTGCCAGGATGCAGGGGATCTTGCCTTTGCAAACTATATTGCGTACGCCATTGTCTGGCAGGCGGTGGAACGGGGAGACACGCTTGGCGATGTCCTCGACTTCTCCAGAAAATACGCCGACTTTGCTCTGGGTAGCCGGAATGAGGCTGTCCACCAGTCGATTGTCCTGGAACAGCAGTTCCTGAAATGCCTGATGGGCGAGACGGATGGGGACATCTCCTTCAGCGACGCTGGTGTCAGCGAACTTTCGTGCATTGAGAAGGTCGCCAGAGCCCCCTTCACCTGCGGCGTCGTGTATTACCACACGATGAAGCTGATGGTTGCCTATTTGATGGGCGATGACGCCGCAGCGCAAACCCACGCAGAAGCAGCCGCGGAAATACTCGCAGCTGTGCTGTCCCAGCCTATGGAGGCCATGTTTTATTTTCTCCATGCCCTTGTGCTGGCCCGTTCCTGTCGCGAGGGCGCGAAAGAGAGCCGGGAGGAAATCCTGAAGACCCTGGCCGCTTACCAGAAGAAGCTGGCCTTTTGGTCCGAGAACTGCCCTGCGAATTTTGCCGGCAAACATGCGCTTGTCTGTGCGGAAATCGCCGAAATCGAGGGCAACGAACTGGCAGCCGAACGACTTTTTGAGCAAGCCATCGAATCGTGCGGGACGAACAGCTTTATCCACTGGGAAGCCATGGCCAACGAGGCTGCTGCCCGTTTCCACGCAGACCGAGGTCTTAAAAGCATCTCTCAGGCCTATTTGCGTGAGGCACATGCTTGCTATTTCCGCTGGGGTGCTTTGGCTAAAGTGCGACAGATGGAGCAAGCCAACCCACAACTGCGGGAGGCATCGTCACCGGTCCCGGCCAGCTCGTCCTCGATCGTGGCCGGGGAGATTGATGCCGTCGCCGTCGTCCAGGCCTCCCACGCGATCTCAAGTGAGATTGAGATGAATCTATTGCTCGATACCGTCATGCATATTGTTATCGGGAACGCCGGGGCACAGAACGGATTCCTGCTTTTGGAAAAGGACGGCAAATGGATAGTAGCCGCTAAAGGAGAAATCGATAAAACCGAAATCGAGATTTCCCAGTCCATCGGTATTGATGAAAGCGAAGTCGTTTCCCCTGGAATTGTTCGTTTTGTGGCGCGAACGAAAGAACGCATTGTGTTGAATGACGCTACAAATCATGGTGAGTTTACTGGCGACCCCCACATTAGACAGGATAGAACCAAATCACTGTTATGCGCTCCGCTACTGAGCAGAGGTAAACTGGTAGGCATCCTTTACCTGAAAAATAACCTTGCCACCCACATCTTTACTCCCGAACGAGTCCAGTTGCTGGAGACGCTTCTATCGCCGGCCGCGACTTCACTGGAGAACGCCCTCATTTACGAAGCATTGCGCGAGAAGGAAAACTTCCTTGAAACGCTGCTGGAACATATTCCCAACATGTTGTTTGTCAAGGATGCCAGGACACTCAAATTCCTGAGATTCAATAAGGCAGGAGAAAAGTTGCTCGGCTATTCGCGTGACGAGTTGCTGGGCAAAAGCGACCATGATTTTTTCCCGAAGGAAAAGGCCGAACTCTTTACCTCCAATGATCGGAAAATTATCGACAACAGGGTCCTGGTTGATATACCTGAAGAGCCGATCAATACCAGATTTATAGGGCATCGAGTGCTGCATACCAGAAAAATTCCCATCTACGCCGATGACGGAACACCTCTTTACCTGTTGGGTATTTCGGAGGACATTACCGAAAAGAAACAGGCAGAGGATGAACTTGTACGCTACAAGGAGCACCTGGAAGAAACAGTCCAGCAACGCACTACCGAGTTGCAGCTGGCGCATGATCTGGCAGAAGCAGCCAACAAGGCCAAAAGCGAGTTCCTGGCCAACATGAGTCACGAGTTACGTACGCCGCTGAACGCCATCCTGGGCTTTTCGCAACTGATGCGTAAGGATCAGTCTCTGAATACCTGCCAGCGGGAAAACCTGGACATAATCAACAACAGTGGTGATCACCTGCTTAAACTGATCAATGACGTACTGGAAATCGCCAAGATAGAGGCGGGTAAGCTGAAACTGAAGGTCGCCACCTTTGATTTGCACAAGCTGGTGCGTGAGGTGAGTGACATGATGAGTCTGCGGGCGCAACAGAAGGGGCTGCAACTGGAACTGGATCAGTCGTCAGCTTTTCCGCGCTTAATCAAGGGCGATGAGGCGAGGCTACGGCAGATCCTGGTTAATCTGGTGAGTAATGCTGTGAAGTTCACCGATCAGGGTAGCGTAACCATCCGCCTGCGTAGCAGACACAATGCCCATCATCATCTACTGATCGAGATCGAGGATACAGGCCCAGGGATTAGAAAAAAGGATCAGCATCGTCTGTTCAACCCTTTCGAGCAACTGTCTGCGGGCTCTGCTTCGCAGGGGGGCACTGGTCTGGGACTTGCTATCGTGCACCAGTTCGTGCAACTGATGGCAGGAAATGTCTCCGTTGAAAGCAAACCGGGCCAGGGCTCGCTGTTTCGTGTCGATCTGCCGCTGAATGAGCCCGATGAGGCGGAGATGATCCGCCTGATTGATGAAAGTCACGGAGCAGTGGTCGGTCTGGCTCGGGGGCAGGGCTCCCGCCGCATCCTCATCGCCGAGGATCAGAGGGACAATCAAATCCTGCTCAGCAGGTTGATGACCGACCTCGGCCTGGAGGTAAAGGTGGCGCAGAATGGCGAAGAGTGCATACAGATATTCCAGCAATGGAGGCCAGACCTGATCTGGATGGATCAACGCATGCCAGTCATGGATGGAGTCGAGGCTACCCGTCGCATTCGCGAATTGCCGGGTGGGAAACAGGTGAAGGTCGTCGCCGTTACCGCCTCTGCCTTAAAAGATCAGGAGAAAACCTTACGCACATCAGGCATGGACGACTATGTCAGCAAACCCTACCGCTTCGATGAAATCTATAACAGTCTGGAAAAGCAGCTGGGATTGACCCTGGTATATGCTGAGTCAGAAAGCGAGCACGAGTCTGCTCTAGTCACACCACCCAGCGAACAGCTGCGTGAGTTGTATCTGTTAGCCGATGTAGGACAGGTCTTTGAAATAAAGGAGATAGCCTCTCGCCTGCAAGCAGAAAATGAGGCCTATATCCCGTTTTCGCAGCAGCTATTGAAACTGGCCAATGGGTTTGATCTTGAGGGAGTAAGCGCTTTTATAAAACAGTATTTAAATCTGGATTCTGCAGTTGAGCGCTAATAACTGACGTAAGGCTATGGGGTACTTTATCAAATAAACTAGTTCATTCTCACCAATTAGCTGAGCTCGTTAACGCTACAGGAATTTGAAAAAATCCATGCACAACTGCGGATTCCAGCCTTAAAGTGTAGGAATTCTGGGGCAGCTGCCTGACTCAATTGGCCTGTATTATTTAAGGAAGCTCTGAATAATTCATGCATGAATTCTCAGAGCGAGAAAAACGAAAAATGCGATTTTCGCTTTTCCCTAAAAAATCAGACACTTGCAGTCATTGATTTTGGCTGCACATCCCTGTGCCGCAGGAACCTCTGAAATAATCATAGGTTACTTAAGTCTTTTCCTGATCCCTGAAATAATGCGCCCCAGTAACGGAATATGCTCATAAAGCATGGCACCCACATCAAAATAATCGCGGTGGAAATATATCTGCTCATCAAATTTTAAATGACTAATGCCATCGACATGAATGATTCTGGATTTATTCAGGCGAGGATGCTGGAAGTGCATAGTCCAGTGTATATAAGCTTCTTGCTCCTGTTCTGTAATCTGGTGGATTTCAAAATTACAGTGTATTAAATCCTGCATCATATTTTTGAAATACTGATGCAGCGCTTGTATGCCCTGTATATGGTGAACAGGGTCAATAAACTCGATGTCTGAGCGATAAATCTGGCCCAGACCCGCCAGCTCGGAGTTGTTTAGCTGTTGGTAAAACTGTTTGAATTTTTCCAGTGTGGGGTTCATGTCTATACCATTATTGTCTGATAACGCAGCAGGGTTTGTTTACGGGCCAGGTTGTGGTCAACAACCGGTTGTGGATAGCTGGATTGTATATTTTGTGATTTAAACCAGATGTGGGGTTTATGAATGTATTTCTCCGGTACCTGTTTAAGCTCTTCCACCCAGAGTTTTATAAATTTCCCCTGTTTATCGAACTTTTCACCTTGCAGGCTAGGGTTGAAGATTCTGAAATAGGGTGCTGCATCCGCTCCGGTACCTGCGGCCCATTGCCAGCCGCCATTATTAGAGGCGAAATCTGCATCAATCAGTTGCTGCATAAAATACTGTTCGCCAAGTCTCCAGTCCATCTGCAGGTCTTTGCTGAGAAAACTCGCTACGATCATGCGTAGTCGATTATGCATCCAGCCGCTTTGATTCAGACAGCGCATGGCTGCATCTACGATGGGGTAGCCGGTTTTTCCTTCACACCAGGCTTTAAATAATTGTTTATCATTTACCCATTGCAGCTGGTTCATAGGCGCTTTAAAGCAGCTATTTTTGGAGAGTTCAGGGTAGGCGGACATCAGGTGCCGGTAGAACTCACGCCATACCAGTTCGTTTAGCCAGGCAAAGCCTTTTTCACCTGGACTGAGTGGTAGATAACCCAGTGTTGACTGTATTGCATGCAGGCATTGTTTAGCCGAGAGAGTGCCGATAGCGAGATAGGGAGAGATTCGGCTGGTACTGTCAAGGTTGGGAAAATCTCGTTGCTCCTGGTAATCCAGCAGAGACTGTTGGCAAAAGCTGTGCAGGCGATCCTGCGCTGCGCTTTCACCCGCAGGCCACGATGAGCTGTCTGATTGAGCTGGAGTTATCAGGGGTTGGGTAAATATCTCTGGTAATGGTGCCAGTGTATAACCCTGCTGCTGTAACTGTCTGATCCATGCATTGCGAAATGCGGTAAATACCCGAAACATTTCATTGCTCTGCGTGAGTACTGTAGCGGGAGGTAAGATGCAGTCACCATTAAAACGCTGAAAAGGGATGTTTATCTGATCTTTAACCTGCTGGTCTCTACGCTCTTCATTGATGCCATTTTCGCGGTTAGCGAATAAGGCAGTGATATTGTGTTGCTGGATAAAGTGGTTAAGCAAATTAGCTACAGCAGAAAACAGGTTGCATTCAAGGATATGGAATTCAATTTGATTTTGCTTGAATAGCTTTTTGAGTAATTGTAGATGCTGCTGGATAATAGTAAGCTGTCGAGCGCCTCGTTTGTGTAATCGGTCCTGTACAGGGCATTGGATGTAAACAGCAAGCAGTGATTCTGCACCCTGACTCGCCTGATACAGGGCAGGGTTATCGTGGATTCTCAGATCGCTTCTAAACCAGAGCAAATGCTTTTTCATTTTGCCTGACCAGTTGGGTTAAGGATTCGGCATAGGGTAAGGTTAGCCAGTTCCTGCTCTGATAAATCAGACCGAGTTGACCGCTATAGAAACTGTTTTCAGGAAGCTGCTTCTGTTTCTGGGTAAACCAGTTGGCATTTAATCCGCTACCAAGTTGCAGGATATAAGCCTGTACGGGAAGGCGTTCAGATATTAGTGGGAGCTGGGCGGGATCAGCATTGCCCAGATCGTAACAACGGCATTCCAGGCTTTGTAATTCGTAACGAGCGAGTTGCGCCTCTAACGCACTGATTTGACCCAGCTGCAGTAAAGCGACACGTGGACCGCTCTGGATGCTGATCATTTTTTCAACCTTACTGCCAAGCAGTCTGCGAGCAGCTTGTTCTATCAAGCCCTGGTCGGGTCTATCTAACAGGGAAAGCTGTTTTAACCAGGGCTCGATGATATGGCGTAACCAATGCTCTGCTGGATAGAGTTTGGAGGTTTCTGTGATCAGGGATTCCAGTTGATTGATTTTTAAATTCTGCGCAAGGGTTATCAATTCATATTGAATCTTTTGCCAGTTATCGCTGACGGATTCTGACTCCGGGCTTTTTAACAAAGACTTAACTTGACCAATGCTGACGCCTTTATCCAGCCAGCTCAAAATCTGTCTTATCAACTGGATATCTGCATCGCTATACAGGCGATGGCCGCTTTCGGAGCGACCAGGTTTGATCAATCCATATCGACGTTGCCAGGCGCGCAGAGTGACCGGATTAACCCCGGTGAGCTGTGACACTTTTCGTATCGGATATTTATACTCAGAGTCCATAACGTAAGGCCATTTCTGGTGGGTGAGGGATCAGGTAATGCTGCTGCGCGATATAATCGTTGGGATGTTCGTTGAGGTAATGTTTTATCATTGTTAATGGGGCATCGACAGGCAGTGAACCCATACGATAATCATCAATCAGTTTGATCAGTTCAGTGCGTTGCCTGCTGGTCATTTTATCCTTGAAATAACCATGGATATGATACAGCGTATTGCATTGATTCTTGCGTGTGGCTATATGCCTGAGAGCGCGCATAAACTTTAATTCATAGGTTTTGGCAATACACTCGATATCAGCAGAAAGGTCTGATAAGAGCAGACCTAATTCCTTATAGCTGTGCGGGTGATGCGCCATCAGCATATACTTATAACGGCTATGAAACTCTATCAACGAAGCGGGCGATATGCCCTCGTTGAGCATGGTTTTCCAATTATGGTAGGCATACAGGCGGGTGATAAAGTTTTCACGTAACAGCGCATCATTCAGTCTGCCATTTTCTTCGACAGGCAGGGAAGGGTATGTTTGCATGATATGACGCGCATAAAGTCCAATGCCATCACTCTGACTGTACCCATTCTGGCGATAGATCTTCACCCGTTCCATACCACAGCTTGGTGATTTTGCACAAAAGATATAACCGCTTAGAGGCTCAAGTTGCGGTGCCTTCTGGTGGCAGAAATCTTCTAGCTCTGATGTGACATCACGACCATCCTGGCATTTGGCAATGATGCTTTGATTGTTTAATTCCAGCCGGATTGTGGGCCGGGGTGTACCGAGACCTATGCCCATTTCCGGACAAATCGGTATATAGCTGACAAACTTGTTCAGAGAGTCAGCACAGAAAGGACTGCGTTTGTGTCCGCCATCGTAGCGAACCTCCTGGCCTAGCAGACAGCTGCTTATACCGAGCTGGATCGTATCAGGGTCAAACTTGTACATTAAGGCGCCTTTTGTATAACTTTGTTAGAACTCTAATGCAAGTTGTACAGTAAATCAAATTTTGTACAAGTATTTCTAGCTCCGTAATTAGTTGCTACGCGAGGTTTCCAGCTCGATGTACTCAGGTGACAGGGTGTTATCGTCCTCAGTCGATGTTGCCTGGGTATTGCGCAGGCGAGCCTCCACTCGGGCTGAGTTGATGAATTTCTGCTGCAGGATATCCGGATAGAGTCTATACAGGCGCTGCACGCATTGCGCCTGTCGTGCTGCAAGTTGTTCAAAGTGCTTGCGTTGCTCACAGCTCAGGCTGGGCAGGGTTAGCAGATAGGGAGCGAGAAAGTCCAGGTAATCTTCAAATACAAAATCATCGATATCGGTCTGGATTACCTCGGGAATAAAAAATTCAGGGAAACAGTTGTTTTCCAATGTACGACCTTGCAGCGTATCGGGCAGGTTGATACCGATTAAACCGACAGCAGTCTCATGTTGTCGATGAAACCATTGTGCTGTTGGCGATGACCCGGCCATCGATTTTACCGTGCTTTCCAGTTGACGAGTAAATGGCTGCTGGGGTTTTCTACCATCTAGTTTCTTAGTGAAAAAATCCTTACAGGCTATCCCAGCAGTCCAGTTGAGCGGAAGGTCGTAATACAGGCGATGGGCAGAGAAAGCGCTCCCAATAAGTGCCAAAGGCTGTTCATTCTGGTCCAGCAGCCACAACTCGTATTGATCATCTAACGCAAAGGGGATCTTATCGGCATGCAGCAACAGGTAGTCATAGACAAGCTGTCCCTGACGTTCCATCTCATTGAAATTCTCTGAGGGATAGAATGAACCACGCTTCAGGCCATTCCTGGCTGACCAGTGTCCAAAGCGGATTTCAGTGATTAGCATATTTGACGATTGTTCAAGATCGTCAGTAAGACTCATATCTCTGACGTAGATATCCCAGTTCACGCCATCGATGGTCACTGCTTCGGCCCCTTTGTATTCGATAATATTCATCACACCACGAAAAGGATTAAGCAGACGAACGGCATGCCTCAGGATCTGATTATGTTTGGTGGCCATACCTATGATTTTAGAGGATGAATCCAGGTTTACACCCTGGTTTGATTGTTTTCAGAAATTCATGCGGAGTTTGTTGTGAAGAATAAAAACAGAAAAATCATGAGATCTATGCTGGAATTATTCTCGGGCAGGGTTTTCTACAGGCGAAATCTGTGCCTGAAACAGAGTTTCTGGAATTTGTTTCGAGCACAAAGCCGAAACCTTAGACCAGGGGCTGTGCAGGCAAAGCCCCTTTCTGCGTAACAGGGTCTTCAGGACCTAATGGTTCACAACGACCTGTGTGAAGGTGATGCTGTCAGAACATAGCTTTGATTTTAATTCATGCCAGACAGATTCCGAACTGATGATACGATCATGATCACGATTTCTTGTCACCAGTAGTTTGCATAAGGGAAATGTGGCACAGAATTTTTTAGAGTCTTCTATGGGGGACTCCTGGTCATCAGCATCATGCGCGATGACTGTGTGATGGGCATACTGCTCAAGCTGTTTTGTCAACTCCAGCTGCGCATACTGTTGTGAGTAATTCCACTCAAACTGTTGCTCATATTGCTTCAAAAAGTGATGGCTAATTTTAAGGTTCCTGAGTTTACGCAGGAAATACTGTTTGTAGTTGAAAATAGGTGATATCAGGAATAGATGTAATCCGTTAATAAATGTAGGGGATGCATTAGCGATCAGTAGGCTGCCAGTGTCATGCCCGATAGCCGCATGCAGCCCATCATGAAAATTACTCCGAGCATACTCTAATACCTGATTAGTGATATCAATCGATTGTTGAAGGGTAGCGGGTATTTTCTCACTACCACCATGCCCCAGATTGTCAAAAGCTAGAGTGCTAAAACCTAAAGTTTTTAATCCATGCATCAGGGTGAAAAACTGATTAGCACTTCCGCCCCAGCCATGCGCTAAAACGACTAATGGCCCAGTACCTGTGTGGTAACAGTTGATTTTCCCATGCTTAGTCTGGATGTATTTCTGAGTGAAATCAGCTGGAACTTTGAGGGGTTGTTTTTTCTTGGCGTTAAATAGATATAATTGTGTATCTATCCTGCTTTTGTACCAGTCCAAAGCGATGTGGTTCCAGCGCAGCTTGAGATTGTTGATCAGATTTGGTTTTGGTCGATTTACGTCAGTCATTACTTTAAAAGAGGGAACACCTGGTAGTGGTAAATATTTGATAATGCCAGTCAATCTAGAGGACTGGAATTATCAGGAACGAAGTAGTGTAGAAGCTAGGCAAAAATTTTCAGGGATTAATTCACAAAAAAGCATCATTTTCTAGAAAAATTAACACTAACCTTATAAGTTGAAAGAAAATGGTACCATAGAAGTTTTCTCATTAATAGTGCCATAATCAGAAAGAGAACCCGATGAGTTATTTGCAATTTCATCCCGCTGTTGGCGAATGGTTTAAAAACCATTTCGATAGCCCCTCCGAAGTTCAGGCCCAGGCCTGGCCAGCGATTCACTCGGGCAAAAATACACTTATCGCTGCACCCACCGGTTCCGGTAAGACTCTGGCGGCTTTTCTTGCAGCTATCGATCATCTGGTACAGGAGGGCCTACAATGCCCATTACCTGATGAAACTCGAGTATTGTATGTGTCTCCGCTGAAAGCGTTATCTAATGACATTCATAAAAATCTGGAACTACCCCTCAACGGCATCCGCGATGCTTTACTGGAAAATGGATATGCGGATGTTCCAATAAGGGCGCAGGTTCGCACAGGAGATACTCCGCAGTCTGTTCGCACTATGATGATAAAACATCCGCCACACATTCTGGTGACTACGCCTGAATCACTTTATATATTGTTGACCTCTGATTCAGGGCGTGAAATGCTGAAAACGGTGCGCAGTGTCATCGTCGATGAAATTCATGCGCTGGCAGGCAATAAGCGAGGTGCTCATCTGACATTGAGTCTGGAACGTTTATCTCAGCTGTGTCAGCGATCTCCGGTGCGTATTGGTATCTCCGCTACTCAAAAGCCGATTGAGGATATGGCCCTGTACCTGATCGGGCAGCATGATGAGGCTGTGCAACGCGAGTGCTGTATAATCGATACCGGTTATGTGCGGGAACGGGATCTGGCGATTGAAATGACCGGGTCGCCGCTGGAGTCGGTAATGGCCAACGAAGTCTGGGATGAAATTTATCAACGCCTGCAGGAGCTGGTCGAGTCACACCGCACCACATTGATCTTTGTGAATACGCGTCGACTGGCGGAACGCGCCGCGGCTGCACTGGCAGAAAAGCTGGGTGAGGATGCGGTGACCTCGCATCATGGCAGTCTCGCCAAAGAGCATAGGCTGGAAGCAGAGCAACGTCTGAAGTCTGGCTCGTTGCGGGCGTTGGTTGCGACAGCTTCGCTGGAACTGGGTATCGATATCGGTGATATTGATCTGGTATGCCAGATGGGGTCTCCACGCAGCATTGCCACCTTTTTGCAACGCGCAGGGCGTTCTGGTCATCAACTAGCAGCTACACCCAAAGCGCGCCTGTTTCCACTCAGTCGAGATGATCTGGTCGAATGTGTTGCCATGCTGGATGCGATCCGGCGCGATGAGCTGGATCGCATCGTGCAGCCACAGCAGCCACTGGATGTATTATCGCAACAGATTGTTGCCGAGGTTTCCGCACGCGAATGGCAGGAACTGGAATTATTTCGTGTATTTAAGTCTGCCTGGCCCTATCACGATCTGACTGAAAAACAGTTTATCGATATTGTGAAAATGCTGGCCGATGGATTTCATACCCGACGTGGGCGTCGAGGTGCTTATCTGCATCGGGATGCAGTGAATGGGGTGTTACGCGCACGGCGTGGGGCAAGACTTACTGCTATCACCAATGGCGGCGCGATCCCTGATCAATTTGATTTCGATGTCATCCTACAGCCGGAAGGGCTGTTTGTCGGTACCCTGAATGAGGATTTCTCGTTTGAAAGTATGCCGGGCGATATCTTTCAGTTGGGTAATATCTCCTACCGCATTCTCAAGATCGAGCAGGGCAAGATGTATGTAGAAGATGCGCATGGGCAACCGCCTTCGATTCCATTCTGGATAGGTGAAGCTCCAGGGCGTAGCGATGAGCTGTCTCTGGCTGTTTCCAGACTGCGCGAGACCATCGATGAAAAGCTCCAGCAGGGCCAGGCTGAAGCCTTACAGTATCTGCAGAAAGATCTTCAGCTGAAAGAGCCTGCTTTAGATCAGTTACTGAATTATCTGGCGACCACTAAAGCGGTTCTGGGCGTGATACCTAGCCAGCATAGTGTCGTATTCGAACGTTTCTTTGATGAAACCGGCGATATGCATTTTGTGATTCATGCGCCTTTTGGATCCAGAGTGAATAAGGCCTGGGGTCTGGCGTTAAGAAAACGTTTCTGCCGTCGTTTTAATTTTGAGTTACAGGCCGCGGCCAATGAAGATAATCTGATTCTATCTCTAGGCCCGACACATAGCTTCCCGCTCGATGAACCGGCTAGTTATCTGAATGCTGAAACTGTGCAGCATATTCTGGTGCAGGCATTACTAGATGCACCTATGTTCCCTACCCGTTGGCGCTGGGTGTGTAATACCTCGCTGGCAGTGCCGCGCTTTCGCGCTGGAAAAAGAGTGCCTGCACCTTTTCAACGTAATGATGCTGAAGATCTGGTGGCGCTGGTGTTCCCCGATCAACTGGCCTGTTTTGAAAATATTCAGGGCGAACGCGAAGTACCGGATCACCCGCTGGTGAATCAGGTGCTGCAGGATTGCCTGCACGAAGTTATGGATATAGATGGCTTGAAACAGGTTCTGGAGCATATCGCCAGTGGGCAAATAACGGTGAGCAGCAAAGACTTGCCAACACCTTCACCCATGGCGCATGAAATTTTAAATGCCAGACCCTATGCCTTTCTGGATGATGCTCCTGCCGAAGAAAGACGAGCGCTGGCAGTCAGGCAACGACAGCATGGAGATCCTCAAAGTGCCGTTGAAATGGGACGTTTGAATCCTGATGCCATACAAAAGGTGAAGGATGAAGCCTGGCCCGATGTGCGAAACAGGGATGAATTGCATGATGCACTGGTGCTGATGGGGTTTATCGTTGAAGATGAAGTGCGACCCGAGGAGCGCAAGAGCTGGCAGGATTATCTGGGGCAATTGCAAACGGGTAAGAGAGCTACGCGATTGTTTAATAGTGAAGGAAAAGCGCTTTGGGTAGCTGCGGAACGCTTACAGATGATGCTATGCGCTTGCCCAGCTTTAGAAATGAAACCACAGATTAAGGCCGTTGAAGGCAGTGAAGCGGAATCGACTGAACAGGCGTTAATCGAAATAATACGTAGTCGGCTGGAAGGCCTGGGGCCGGTTACTGAAGCAGAACTGGCCGAACCCTTACCGCTTGAGATCCCGGCCATACATCAGGCCTTGCTGCATCTGGAGCAGGAAGGCTTCGTGATTCAGGGGCACTTTACTCCGCATACAGATCAGCTTGAATGGTGTGAGCGAGGACTGTTGGCGCGTATTCATCGATATACGCTAAAGCAGTTACGTAATGAGATAGAGCCGGTGAGCGCTGCTGATTTTATGCGTTACCTGTTTAGCTGGCAGGGGCTGGATGATCCAGGCGAAGGTATAGCAACACTGGAACACGTGTTGTTACAACTGGAGGGTGTAAGTGTTGCTGCGGCAAGCTGGGAAGAGGAGATTCTGCCAGCTCGCCTGCAACCTTATTTTTCCACTCAGCTGGATGAGTTATGTAGTTCTGGTCGCTTAGCCTGGCTGCGCATTAAGAATGCAGCACAAAAAGATAACAGGCGTAAGAACCCTGCTATAAAAACAACTCCCATCAGTTTCATCTATCGGCAAAATTTACCCCTGTGGAGTCAGCATATTGAATTTGATGCGGATGGCTTGAGCTCATCCGCCAACAAGGCGCTGCAGGTGTTGAAGCAATGGGGGGCGAGTTTCTTTGATGAATTACAGCAGCAGACCGGGTTATTAAAAACCCAACTGGAGGCGGCACTAGGCGAGCTGGTTGCCTGGGGGCTGGTGAATTCAGATCAGTTTCAGGGGCTACGTGCGCTGGTGAGTCCGGTGAAAAGATCGCATCCGCAAAGACGTCGAGCCATGGTACAGACACCGTTAGCTGCTGGTGGACGCTGGTCATTGATACGTCCTGTAATGGAACCGCCAGACAAACGGCAACAGGCTGAACAGATCGTACGTACCCTGTTGACCCGTTATGGGGTGGTCTTCCGAAAGTTACTAGAGCGTGAGTATGGCCTGCCGCCCTGGCATGATTTACTGTATGTATTACGTCGAATGGAAGCGCGCGGTGAGCTACGTGGCGGACGTTTTGTACAGGGTTTTGCTGGTGAGCATTTTGCCTTACCCGAAGCAGTAAGTCTGTTGCGTGAAGTCAGAAAACACAGGGATTCTGATCAGCTGATTAGTATCAGTGGCACTGACCCATTAAATCTGACCGGGATTATAACGCCGGGTAAACGCATGCCCGCTCAATCGGGTTACCGCATTCTGTATCGAGACGGTAAGCCTGTAGCGAGTAACCAGAATGGTGAAGTGATCATCGATGACAATATCCCCGAACAAGACCACTGGCAGATCAAGAAGCTGTTGACCCGAAAACATCATCCAGCCTCTTTTCATAAACCGCCTGCGGGGCGGTTTTTTTAAGGTCGCTGTGTTAACCACGAAGGGCACGAAGGGTATTAGTGTGGGGGCATCTTTGTGCACTTCGCGAGCTTTGTGGTTAGGGGGTTCCTTTTGCGGGTTTATTTAACCACAGAGCACACAGAGGACACTGAGAGGGATGTTTTGGGTGGGAACCTGTGGTATGAATTATTTAGTCAAACCAAGTAGCAGTGTTTCAAAGAAAAACAAAAAAACTCTGTGTTCTCTGTGTCCTCGGCAACTGCTCCTGCGTTGCCCTACTTACGGGCGTCCTGCCCTAATCCGTGGTTACAAACTGCTTTTAGTCTTTTTCAATTTATAGCTTAATTTAACCACGAAGGGCACGAAGAACACGAAGGGTATTAGTGTGGGGGTATCTTAGTGATCATCGTTTGCTTTGTGGTTAGGGGGTTCCTTTTGCGGGTTTATTTAACCACAGAGCGCACGGAGGACACTGAGAAGGATGTTTTGGGGTACCCTGTTTATACACCTTATTAAGTTAAGCCAAAGAACAGTGCTTCTAAGATAATCCAAAAAACTCTGTGCTCTCTGTGTCCTCTGTGGTTTCTAACTGCTTTTAGTCTTTTTCTTCGTGGTTAATCAACTCTCTGAATCGATAACCTGTTTTAGTTTTATCATTGCCTGCTCCATTTCTGTTTCTGTAAAACTGCAAAATCCCATTAACAATCCGTTCTGAGAAGAGCTTGAGGCGTAGTAGCTCGATAGCGCGAGGCAGGTGATACCCTGTTGAGCTAATCTTTCAGCGACTTCGGTGTCTTTCAAAGCAAGGGGTAATTTAACGGCAATATGCATACCTGCTTTATGATCTTCGAATGTGGCCAATTCGCCCAGATGAGCCTGTAGCAGGTTGATAAAGACCTGCCTGCGTTCGGCATATATTCGGCGTACGCGTCGTATGTGCCGAAAATATTCGCCATTTTGCATGAATAAGGCGAGTGGGCGTTGGGGCATGACAGAGGCTTTTGAACCAAACTTTTTAATGTTGGCGACAAAATGGGGGATGAGTGCCGCTGGCATGACTAAAAAACCCATGCGAATTCCATGTGAAAATATCTTGGAGAAACTACCGACATAAAGGGTTCTCTGGTTGCTATCCAGGCCAGCAAGAGAGGGGATCGGACGACCAGAATAGCGAAACTCACTGTCATAATCATCTTCAATAATCCAGCCATTTTGCCGCTTTGCCCAGGCGATAAATGCATTGCGTCTTGCCTGAGGCAATGCTCCGCCTAATGGGAACTGAGAAGAGGGGGTCAGTATGACCAGATTTTGCACGGATGTGTTTTTGCTTATGGACGGTGGGAGCGCCCCATGGTGGTCCATTTTCAGTTCGCTGACCGCTATGCTGAGGTTTTTCACGAATGCACGCAGTGGTGGGTAACAGGGATCTTCCAGAAAAATCTGGTCTTCATGCCGTATCAGGGTACGAATACAATGCTCCAGTGCTTCACTGGCTCCGGCTGTTATTAACACCTGACCTGGGTCAGCCCTTAATCCACGCCACTCGGCAAGATAGCGACAGATTTCTTGGCGCAGCTCAGGGTCTCCAAATAGTTCATTACTTCTCACCAGTGATTCAGCCTGTGTTCTTGCTACATGGGCAATGCACTTGCCCCATTGTCGATAGGGGAACAGGCGTGCATCAGGATTGCCCGGGTGGAATGGCTGTAGTTTGCTGCTGGAAATAGATGCAAGCGATGTACTGCTAGTGGACATCTTCCTGCGCTCTAGCTGTTCAACTTCACCGATGTCACTGACATAAACTCCCGAGCCCGTTTTACTGTAAGCAAAACCCTCTGCAATCAGTTGTTCATAGGCTGTGATCACGGTAGAGCGCGAAACCCCCAACTCTTCCGCTAACTTTCTTGTGGGTGGTAGACGTTCATCTTGCTTGAGCTGAGTAGAGACAATGCGCTCGCGCAGCGATTCGTAGACCTGTACAAACAGAGGGATTGATGAATCTGGGGCAATGTTAAGGTCGAGCAAGGGAATGTCTATCATTAATTGGTATGTATAAAAATATAAAAATTGGATATTAATTAAATACCAATATATCTCTATAGTGCAAGCTAAGTTAAATCAAAAAGGGTTTCCCATGATTGAATCCGTATCCTCAAATAACCTTGATCAAGTCCTGCCATTGGTTCGACAGTATCAGGAGTTTTATAAAGTGGCTGATATTTCAGATTCGCGTAACGCGACATTCTTTTCACAATTTGGGGAATCAAGTTCTGCGGGCTGTCAGTTCATCTACCGTGACTCCGGTCAGGTGGTTGGCTTTGCCACAGTTTACTTTTCATTTACCACTAGCATTACGGCAAAGGTCGCAGTGCTTAACGACCTGTATACCCTGGATGGGTATAGAGGCAGGGGGATTGGCCGTCAGCTAATTCAGCATTGCCAGCGCTATGCGGCAAAAAATGGGGCGGCTCGTCTGCAATGGGTGACCGCTGTTGACAATGAGCCGGCGCAGAAGCTGTATGACGGAGTCTGTACGAGTAAAAGTAGCTGGTTTTTTTATACGCTCAATACCTGAAAACTACAGCTTGATAATTTTGATATAAATTTATCTATAAACGTGGATAGAGAAAAACACGATGAATGATCTAGTTAATAAAACTGAACGTACTCGCTTACGCAGGCTGCGAGAGCGTGGACATTACGACCGGGAAACCATTTACGAAATTCTCGATGCTATGCCGATGTGTCATATCGGATATATGCAACAGGGATCTCCTGTTGTTATGCCTACCATTCAATGGCGCGAGGGGGATCATATCTACTGGCATGCATCCAGCGCTGGTCGAGGAGTGAAAGCATGGCTGCAAGGCGAAGTATGCATCACGGTATCTTTACTGGATGGGCTGGTGTTAGCGAGGTCTGCATTGCATCACTCGGCGAATTTTCGTTCCGTTTTGATCTTCGGCCAGCCGACCCTGATAACGGATTACGATGAAAAGTACCAAAAACTAAATGGGCTTATCGATCATCTGTACCCTGGCCGAAGCCCTGATTTACGACCTATGACTGATGCAGAGGTTAAGCAAACCGCCGTGTTGTCTCTTCCGGTTGAGGAAGCATCGGCCAAGATCCGTAATACCGGTGTAAGCGATGATGAAGAGGACTATGCTCAGGCGGTCTGGTCAGGTGTTATTCCGATAAAAACGCAACTAATGGAGCCAGAGCCAGACGGCAGGAATCTAGAGGGTATTGAGATGCCTGACTATGTTAAGCAGATATCTATTGGCTAGCGGCCTTATCTTCGGCTTTCTTAACTCGAATAGTGTTGCCATTTAGCTCGGATCCATTGGTGGATTTCATTGCTGCTTTGGCTTCACCGGGTTTGGGCATTTCAACAAAGCCAAAGCCTTTGGACAGGCCTGTCTTGTTATCCATCACCAGGTTGCAGGATTGAACCTTACCATGGGCTTCGAACAGGGCCTTTAACTCTGCTTCGGTGGTAGTGCGGGACAGATTGCGGATTAACAATTTCATGATGGGGCTATGGGTAATGAATGAATGGTTCGCACTATACTCTGTTCCACCTTTGATGGAAAAGTATTCGACTAAAAGCTGGAGATAATATGCAATTTTCTGCCAATCTGGGATTTCTCTGGAAAGAGCTTGCGCTGCCAGATGCCATTCATAAAGCTGCGGCGGCAGGCTTTGCTGCGGTAGAGTGTCACTGGCCTTACGCAACGCCTGCGCATCAGGTTGCACAGGCTTTGGCTGAGGCCGGGATACCTATGCTGAGCCTGAATGCCTGGCGTGGGGATGCGGCAGGGGATTATGGTCTAACGGCAGTGCCAGGTAGAGAAAAGGAAGCTCGGGCTGCTATTGATCAGGCGATACAGTATGCACTGGCTATTCATACCAATAATATTCATGTGATGACAGGCAATGCCAGTGGTGACCTGGCCTGTAAAACCTATGTTGAAAATCTGCGATATGCTACCTCTAAAGCTGATGAGTTCGGTATTACTATCCTGATTGAGCCATTGAATCATTATGATGCTCCAGGGTATTTTCTGCACAATACTGAGCAGGCTAAACAGGTGATCGATGAGGTTGCTGCGTCTAATCTAAAGCTGATGTTTGACTGTTATCACCTGCAAATCATGCAGGGTGATATCTCGCGTAGGCTGCAGGAACTGATGCCGATTATCGGTCATATCCAGATTGCCTCAGTGCCTGATCGTGCCGAACCGGATGGTGGCGAGTTGGATTATAGGTATATTATGAATCTGCTTGAGGATATCGGCTACAGCCAGCCGATAGGCGCAGAATACAAACCACGAAGTACTACAGAGGCGGGCCTTGGCTGGATGGACGCGCTGAGTTAAAGTAGCGCCACATTTTGTGACCGAGATAGTTCATTGATCCGCTTATACTTTCCCCATTTTCTTGCCGCTGTTTATGTGGTTTTTTTCATTATACTGGGTATTGAGCCGGTATCGCGGGAGGTGTGGATAGCTGAGGTTATTCCGGTTGTGGCTATCTTTCTGCTGCTTGTTTTTACCTTCAGGTTGTTTCGTTTCAGTAATCTGGCGTATGCATTGATGGCTATCTGGATATTCTGGCATACGGTAGGCGGGCACTATACCTTTGCCAATGTCCCTTTTCAGTGGTTCAGTGATTTGATTGGTGCAGAAAGGAATCACTTCGATCGCATCGGTCATTTTGTCATAGGTTTTTTTGCATTTGGCATGGCAGAGTGGTTACTCAGGAAAAAGTATTGCTCTTTCTGGTTGGCAGCAGCCTTCGGTCTGTTTTTTATCATGAGTGTAGCCGCCGCCTATGAAATCATCGAATGGTGGTATGCAGTAGCCGAAGGGGGAGATGCCGGTGTTGAATTTCTGGGTTCTCAGGGCGATATCTGGGATGCGCAGAAGGATATGCTTGCAGATACACTGGGGGCGATTAGCTCGTTAATTCTGTTTTCAATGCTGCGCCCGGACCAGAAACTCGTTGAATGACTAGCCACTCAGATAGCTTGTCTATCTCTGCTCATATACATGCTCAGACAGCAAGGTTTACACCTTAAGGCGGGTTAATTACTGGGTCATGCCAAAAGACAGCATGACGTCATAGGCCTGGTCTTCAGCCAGATGCCAGGCCACCAGAATTTGATTAGCCGGGCATTTCGCCTGTTGCCAGTTGGTGATTTTATCCAGTATCGGTAGTAGCTCTTCTTCTTCCGCCGGCGGTGATCCATTGCTAAGCTGATTGGCCAGATAAATAATGCAATTGGTATCGGCATAGGGACCGTAATGGTCTGTTTCATGGTGGTTTTTAACGGCATAAACCAGTAAATCAGGCAGACGCCATTTTTGCAGCAGGGCCTTGCTCACGTTGGTGTGATCAAATCCCAGAATGTCGAATTCAGCCTGGATAATATCTAAGCCCTGTTCCGCAACTAATGTATCTATTTGCTGCTGAAATTCGGGTAGTTTGGAGGCTATTACCAATCTGCCAACATCATGTAACAGTCCTGCAGTGAATAGCGCTTCATGATCAATAATATGGGCGCTTTGCATCGCAATATGGCGCGCGATGATGGCGGTTTTGATGCTATGTCTCCAGAAATCGTTCATGGAGAAGTTTTTGTTTTCAATATTCCTGAAAAGCCCTGCCAGCAGGGTGCCGATCAGGATGTCTTTCAGACGCTCGCGGCCGATCAGTGAGATGGTTTGAGGTATAGATGTTACAGAATAGGGTAGCCCGTAGTAGGCGCTGTTAACCATCCTGAGGATTCTTGAGGTAATGGATGGCTCTGTTTGTACGGCTTCTCCTATCTTATTCACGGATGCATTAACGTCATCCAGCAGGGCTGTTACTCGTGTATAGATCTGGGGCAGGGCCGGTAATTCTTTTACTTTGGAAAGCAGTAACTCTAATTCGGACATATTCTAGTTCTAAATACCTGTGTACCTTAAGAATAGCAGAGCTTGTACAGGTTTGTAATTGCTTAAAAGCGGCATCAATAATCCAGCTGCCGACTGCCATAATAATTCCTGTTTCTTCAGCCATGGGGATGAAGCTCGCCAGGTTGATCATGCCTTTTCGGAATCGCTCCAGCAGAATAATGCCTCTGCTTTGTGCTGGGCTCCAGTTTGCAGATTGATGATAGCTTGATCGTACAGTTCAAAATGAAGCTGGACGATGGCCTGATGCAGACTGGCGGTGATTTGTACCCGCTGTAAAGCCGGTTTCTGGTATTCAGGGGAAATATGAAATGCGATTTCCCCCATCCTGTTTGGATAGATAGATTAATCTGCGAATATCAGAATCTCATCAGCATTGCTGGCATCATGCGGATCGTTAGCAATGCCTATACTGGCTGATATATGTACTATCGCCAGTTTTTCTACCTCTGATAACCCTGAAATTTTCAAGGTATTGCTTAAGCAGGGCTAGATGCAGAGGCTATTTGAAGATAACAGTTTTATTTCCATCCAGGAAAACCCGGTGTTCGATATGCAAACGTACTGCCTTTGCCAGGGCAACGGTTTCGGTATCCCTGCCTATTGCTACTAGCATGTCAGGGCTATAGGTATGGTCTACCTGTTGCACCGATTGTTCGATGATTGGGCCTTCATCGAGATCTGAAGTGACATAGTGTGCGGTTGCTCCAATCAGCTTTACACCACGGTCATAGGCCTGATGATAAGGTTTGGCACCCTTGAATCCTGGCAGGAAGGAGTGATGGATATTGATTGCACGGCCATTCAGTTCCTTGCACAGCTTATCGGACAATATTTGCATATAGCGTGCTAGCACCACAAGGTCGGTCTGGGTCTCTTCTACGATTTCGAGTAAGGTTTTTTCCTGTTCAGATTTATTATCCTTATTCACCGGTAAATAAACAAAACGGATGCCCTCACGCTCTACCATGGGGCGCAGATCTTTATGGTTAGAAACCACGGCAGTTATTTCCATCGGCAGTTCGCCTTTGTGTAGGCGGTATAACAGATCATCCAGGCAATGATCGAACTTGCTCACCATAATTAATACCTTGCTCAGTGAAGAGCGGTCGAAGATCTGCCATTGCATAGCAAACTGTTCAGCGACCTGAGGGAACTCCTGTTTTATATCTTCAATGGAGTAGTTGTCACTCTCAATACGGCACACGGCACGCATAAAGAATTGACCGGTGTTTTCATCATCAAATTGATTCAATTCAGACAGATAACAGCCTCGGGAGCTGAGATAACTGGTGACGCTAGCCACAATGCCACGGGTTGCATGACAGGTTGCCTTGAGGATGAATTGTTTGGTGGTTGTTAGGGATTCTGACATTTCTTAGTAAGTATTTAGCAGGTGCTCAGGGGGGTGGATGATAATATGTTCAGAGCAAATTACCAATAGCTAATTTACCAATAGCTAATAATGCAAAAAGACTCTGTGTAGGGGGGGGCGCAAATTCAATTAGAGCTTCTGAGGTATTGAGGTGTGAGTCAAAATCACCGCTTATCAGAGCTTACTTACTTGATATGGATTATATTTTCACAGGCCAGTTTGCAATTGCTTAGTGCTTAAGTAAAAGAAAATGCTGGAGGTTAGTGTTTGGTAGGGAAATAAGCCGGGCCCGATCTCTGGCCCGGGCCAATAGTTTTAGCTATCTCAGGGTGTCTGATAGAAGTCGTTCAGACCCCTTCCTGTTGAGGCTTTACCCAGCTTTTTGTTTCAGTAGGATCGAGCAGGCGCGAAAAGATCGTGGGTATGACCCAGGCAATACCAATAAATCCGAGTACCAGCTGTATTAAAAGCATATTGACAAAATACCCGATCAAAAAGATGGCTAACAATGTCAGGGCTGCGGGGATGGTGGCCCCTAAGCGTGATTTTTGATCTAACTGATAATTAAGTTCTTTAGGTATCTGGAGTTTTATTATTTCCAGTGCATGGGCCTTAATAGCCTGATTTAGAAATTCAATCGAATGTGTTTTGTCTTCATATTCAATATAAATAATGTCGGAGTTGTGATTGCTGCTTAGTTCAGTGATCTGTTGCAGAGGTATACGATTAATCTCTTTGGGTTTACTGATCGAAATGAGTTCATCCAGTGCTTTATCTTCCTGATAGGCCTGCTGGACTTTTGACGATACGCGTTTATCAAAAGCGAAATACACCAGCTCATCCTGATCCAGATAGACAATGTATTTGTCATCGATATCCAGCCAGGACTGGTCATTATAAAAACCTGGTACCAGTTTCTTTTTCGACTCTCTGACAAAAATAAAAGATAGTAAATAGTATAAAAAAAGAGAGGCAGGTGCCGTATAAGGGGCTGCGCTAAGCATGTTGCCAAGAGTAGTATTGCTGGCAATCGTCGATTCGATATTAGCCCGGGCATCATTGAGTAGGGGATCGCTGGATGCATACCAGACAATTAAGGAGTCACCCGGTTGCAGACTGGAATACAGGGAGTGATCCACTTCTA
The DNA here is from genome assembly GCA_050295575.1 of Gammaproteobacteria bacterium. Taxonomy (GTDB): domain Bacteria; phylum Pseudomonadota; class Gammaproteobacteria; genus JACNJF01. Next base: position 46,162 of record JBNKPX010000005.1, read on the forward strand.
TGGTATTTTCAAATTTCTCCTGACCGATTTCAAAAGTATAAGAAATCATATAGATAGTAGTAGAGCGCTTGCGGCCCTTAAGATTACGGTATTCATCCTCTTCGGTGCTGAGATCCATTACCAGTGCTGTTACCTGCTGGTGGTCATCAATCCATTGATAAATAGTGTTTTTAAAGTGAGCAGCTACTATAGATCCAACGTAGGTAGCAACTAAAAAGATAATGAATGAAAGGATACGAACAATTTTTTTACGCTTTTGTCCGGGTGATTGAAGTTTTGGCATGACATCATTCCCTGATATGTTATGAATAGTTCAATTGAGATTAGTAGATATCTGGATAGTGTCAAGCTAACAGAGCAAAACGGGTATAACCGCTTAGAGCCTGTTAACACTTTTATCAAACTGTAATAATTACTTAATAAGCTTACGGCATATAAATGATTAAAGTGTGACTGACATGATCAATGTCGAAGCAATGCTGGATAATTTCTTACCAGATTTTAGAAACAAAAAGAAACGTCTGTATAAAACCACAGTAACGGTATTAAAAAAGATTCTACATCAGGATGAGATCAACCAGTTTATCGATACCCATAGACACCTTGAAGGCTTAGAGTTTCTGGATGCGGTACTGGATCATTTTGATTTTAAATATAGCCTGTCCAATCGTGATCGTGCCAATATACCTGCGCAGGGACGGGTCATTATCGTAGCCAATCACCCGCTGGGTTCGTTGGATGGGCTGGCACTATTGAAAATGATTGCCGAGATCCGACCCGATGTGAAAATTGTCGCGACCAACGTGTTGAGTCAGGTCAAGCCACTGGAGAACCTGTTTCTCAGTGTAGATAACCTGTCCACTAAAGCAAATCATATCGCAGGCCTGAAAAAGATTTTGTCTACCTTGCGGCAGGAGCAGGCGGTGATTATGTTCCCGACTGGAGAAGTATCTCGCATACGTCCACAGGGTGTACGTGATGGTAAGTGGAAAACAGGTTTTGTCAGTATGGCTTATAAGACCAGTTCGCCGGTAGTTCCTGTGTATATCAATGGGAAAAATTCCACCCTGTTTTACAGCATGTCTACTCTGTATAAACCGCTGGGCACCCTGATGCTGGTGATGGAAATGTTTAATAAACAGGATCAGGAAATTTCATTTCGTGTTGGAAAACCAATCCCGGTTGATTCAATGAGGTTGCTGGATCTGCCGCCTAAAAAAATCGCAAAGCGGATGCGTAAGCAGGTTTATCGCCTGGCAAAAAATTATAAGAAGCCCCTGTTCGAAACCATTGAGAATATCGTACATCCGGTAAACCGTAAAAGTATCCGAGATGAGTTAAAACAATCTGAATTCCTCGGGGCTACCCAGGATGGAATGGAAATCTATCTGTTTGATTACCGCTCTAACTCTAGTGTGATCCGTGAAATAGGCAGGCTTAGAGAGCTGTCGTTTCGACAGGTACATGAGGGTACCGGTAAACCCATCGATATCGATGAGTTCGACCGTTATTATCGCCATCTGGTGTTATGGGATGATAAACAGCTGGAGATCGTCGGCACTTACCGTATCGGTGAAGGTATGCATATTCTGGCGCAACAGGGAGTACAGGGCTTTTATACCAATACCCTGTTTGAGTTGCAGGGAGGCATGGTGAGTTATCTGGAAAAGTCAATCGAGCTGGGACGTAGCTTTATCCAGCCGCGTTACTGGGGTAAGCGAAGTCTTGATTATCTGTGGTATGGCATAGGTGCTTATCTGCAAAGACATCCGCAGGTTGAGTATATGATTGGGCCGGTGACCCTGAGTGCCTCCTATCCAGAGGCCGCCAGGCATGAAATAGTAAACTTCTACCAACAGCTATTTGGCTATAGCAATAATCTGGTTAAACCCAGATTGCCTTATGACTACCCTGTTAGCAGTGACTATGCTGAGTTTCAGCATGTTAAAGATGAATCAGATTATAAACAGGCTTATTCACGTATGAAAGTTAAGCTGGATAAGTTAGGGGTCAGAGTACCACCTCTATTTAAACAGTATGTTGAGCTATGTAAGCCGGGTGGTTGTGAATTTCTGGGATTCAATGTTGATCCTGAATTTTCAAACTGTGTTGATGCGATGATACTGGTACATATTGATGCGGTTTATGAAAAAAAGCGTGATCGATATATTAATGTTCATAGTGCAAAGGTTGAGCAGGCGGCATAGTGAAGTTCTGATTAATTCATCATCTACCTCGTTCCAACGCAGACGTCTACAGGGATAATGTAGGTGTTAAGGCGAAGCACGACTTCAGGGAAGAAGGAGGTAGAGCGAAGCAGGATGCCAGAGCCGAAGATGCCAGAGCCGAGGATGCCAGAGCCGAGCATGGGAACGAGGTGAAAAAACACAGCGATATGGGTATTTGTTTCTCACTTTATCTGAAGCTATTAAAGCCACTCAAATAAGAAGCTTAGCGAATAAATGTGATACCCCGTTTAGCTTCTGTAACACAATCTTAATCTTTCCATAATATTTCCGTCACATTTGAAGACTAAAGTCTGCCCCATCAATTTTTCGGAAACTGAAATGTCTGAAGCCATTAAAATTTCATCACTGTCCAAGACCTTTAGCAAGAAGATTGCGCTTGATGATATATCTATACAGATAGCTGAAGGCGAAATTGTAGCTCTAATCGGTCCCAGTGGATCAGGCAAGTCAACACTGTTGCGTCACATTGCAGGACTTGAAGCTTCTGACAGAAATTTTAGCACTGAAATTATTGTAGATGGTTCACCAGTACAGAAAAATGGAAGGCTTGCAAAAGGTGCCAGAAAGGCTCGCGTTAAAATCGGACTTATATTTCAGCAGTTTAATTTAATCAATCGCCTGAATGTACTTACCAATGTATTGATTGGTTGTCTGGGTAGCATTCCTGCATGGCGTGGCACCTTAGGTCTTTTCACTGAAGAAGAAAAGATGAGAGCGTTAAAGGCACTTGATCGTGTCGGATTGAAGGATATTGCTTTTCAGCGAGCTTCTACGTTATCTGGTGGACAGCAACAACGCGTAGCTATTGCACGTAGTTTAATGCAGCAGGCTAATGTAATACTGGCCGACGAGCCAATCGCATCTCTGGATCCAAAATCAGCCAAAACTGTCATGCGATATCTACGTGATATCAATAAACACGACGGCAAGTCAGTGGTCGTTACCCTTCATCAGGTGGATTATGCGCGTAAATATTGTAAGCGTGTCATAGCGCTTGTGGATGGAAAAATTGCTTTTGATGGAAAGGCTAAAGAGCTAACCGAAAAGGTTTTGGAAAAGCTCTATGGCACAGCAATGTCAGATGACGATGAAGAAGTCATTGTCGAGCAACAAAACCCAGCCTACCCAACAGCAAACTTAATAGCTGGTCTGTCAGGCTAACAATTATTTAATCAACTGGAGAACTTTATGTTTCGTAAATTTATCAAGCCCGCCATAGCCGCGGCTGCTATCACCGCCTCAGTGATGATGCCGAGTGCTTCATTCGCAGACAGCAAAACCTTGAACTTCGGTATTATATCAACCGAATCATCTCAAAATCTGCGCGCAATCTGGAACCCTTTCCTGGAAGATATGGGTAAAAAACTGGGTGTAAAGGTTAAAGCGTTTTTCGCACCTGACTATGCCGGTATCATCGAAGGTATGCGTTTTAACAAGGTTGACGTTGCCTGGTACGGAAATAAATCTGCTATGGAAGCGGTTGATCGTGCAGGCGGCGAAATCTTTGCACAGACTGTAGATGTTGAAGGTAATCCTGGTTACTGGTCATTGCTGGTTACACACAAGGATAGCAATATCAATTCAGTAGACGATATGCTGAAGCACTCAAAGGAGCTGGTTTTTGGTAATGGTGATCCTAATTCAACCTCTGGCTTCCTGGTGCCTTCATACTATATTTTTGCCAGGAACAATGTTGATCCGAAGAAGGCGTTCAAGCGCGTACTGAATTCAAACCATCAGACTAATCTGCTGGCCGCTGCTAGCAAGCAGGTAGATGTAGCCACCAACAATACTGAAAACTTCCGACGTCTTGAAGAAACCCATCCTGATAAGGTTAAGAATATCAAGGTTATCTGGAAATCTCCTTTGATTCCTTCTGACCCTATCGTATGGCGCAAGAATATGGACGAAGGTCTCAAGCACAAGATTTTTGATTTTTTCATGACTTACGGTACTAAAAGTGCAAAGGAAAAAGAAGTTCTGGCTGCTTTGCAATGGGCTCCATTTAGCGCATCCAGCAACGATCAGCTGATTCCTATCCGTCAGCTGGTACTGTTCAAAAAGCGTGTAAAGCTAGAAGCAGATAGCAAATATTCTGCCAGCGAAAGGAAAGCAAAGCTTGCTGAAATCGATGATCAATTAAACATGCTAAAGCGTCGCTCTGCAGCACTAAAGGCCTTCGCAGCTAAAAATTCATAAAGTCATTTGTTTGTCCCTGACGGATATTCCGGGTCGTTTTTACGACCCGGTCATTTTAGTCATTTCATCAAAGGCTGCGAACTGGCGGACTTTAATTAAATGAAAACCCAACTACGAATTCATTAGGCCAATATCATGAGTGAAGTACTCGAATTTAAAAAACCACAGCAACGTAGTTCAATGCTTAACCTGATCGCATGGGCTGGGGTTTTAATGTTGCTGGGCTGGTCCTGGGAGGGGGCAGAAATGAATCCCTGGGCGCTGGTTGAATACAGCGGCAATATGCTGGAGTTGAGTGCTGATTTTTTTCCACCTAATCTGCATGACTGGGAGCTGTATGTTCAGGAAATGATTGTCACGATCCAGATTGCAATCTGGGGAACGGTACTGGCGATTATCGCAGCAGTACCCTTTGGGATTATGTCTTCAGAAAATCTCATGCCGTGGTGGATCTCCCAGCCCACAAGACGACTGATGGATTCAGCCCGAGCCATCAATGAAATGGTATTCGCGATGCTGTTTGTCGTCGCCGTGGGACTGGGACCTTTTGCAGGTGTGATGGCATTGTTCGTACACACCACAGGTATTCTGGCGAAGCTGTTTTCAGAAGCCGTTGAAGCCATAGAGCCTGGCCCCGTTGAAGGTGTGCGTGCAACCGGTGCTACCGCTATACAGGAAATTATTTATGGGGTCATTCCGCAGGTATTGCCGTTATGGATTTCATTCTCGCTATATCGTTTCGAGTCTAATGTTCGATCTGCCACTGTACTGGGTATGGTGGGTGGCGGTGGTATCGGCGTTATCCTGTGGGAGAGTATTCGCGGCTTTATGTTTCAGGAAACCTGTACCGTGATACTGATCATTATCGTATCGGTAACCTTGCTCGACCTGCTGTCACAACAGTTACGCAAAATGGTGATTTAAATGAATACTCAACAACGACAACAACTGCTCTCGGTACTGGCCAAATCATCTCTGCAGGATATCAAGCAGTGTTGGGATCACTCTCTGGATGACTACGAATATAGCACGCTACGACAGCCACAGACGGGTATGGTGATGGCGGTAGCCAGAACTGAAGCCAAAGGCGAACCCTTTAATCTGGGTGAGATTAGCGTCACACGCTGTGCGTTGAGGCTGAGCAGTGGCGAAACTGGTATTGGTTATGTGATGGGTAGTAATAAGGAACATGCGCTGCACGTTGCGATGCTGGATGCTGTTGCGCAACAACACAATCAGTACACAGAGATACATACTCAGGTTATTCAGCCGCTACAGCAAAAGCTATTACAGACACATCAGGCTCAACAGCAAAAAACAGATACAAGTCGGGTGGATTTTTTCACTATGGTTAGAGGAGAAGATTAATGAATAATATTCAGTCACAGGTTCAAGCTGGATTTACAAATCCCGTTTATGATTCTCAGAGCATCTTTCGCCTGTTATTAAAAGGCATGGCTGAGCCGGGCCTGATCGCAGGTCTGTATGATGTGCCGGATTTTCCAGTTGGCCTGAATACCGCAAGTTATGCGGTGGCTCTGGCGCTGTTTGATCAGGATACTTCTATTAATTTGGCGGCATCGCTACAACAGGATGAGATTAAAGCTTCGTTACGCTTCCACACGGCGGCTGATCTGGTGGATAGTTGCGATATGGCTGATTTTGTAATCTGCAACGAATCCGATCGGCCCGATCTTGATCAACTCAATGCAGGTACTGAAACCTATCCGGATCAATCCTGCACCCTGATTATTCAATGTGAATCCTTTTTTAAGGGGATTATCTACCGAGCTACTGGCCCGGGCATTGAAACCTCGCGCAAGATTCGCTGTAGTGGCTTTAATGGAACATTACTGCATCAACGTGAAAGCCTGGCTGCTCAATTCCCGCTGGGTATAGATTTGATTCTTACCTGTGGGCGCGAATTTTTCTGTATTCCTCGGACCACAAAACTATTGATCGAGAATAACTGATGGGAACCTCCAAAAATTGTCTTTTTCCGCGATTGCGGCGTCAGCTCCGTACTCGAATCCTCATGTATGCTTTTATACATTGCGGTTCTCCGTGCGGTGCTTCCTTGCACTCACAAAAAAATCCTAATTTTTAGAGGTACCCAAATGTACGTAGCAGTAAAAGGTGGAGAAAAGGCGATACATGCAGCGCATAAGATTTTGCGAGAAAAACGTCGTGGTGATCACAGCGAGCAGCCATTAAGTATTGCACAAATCCAGCAGCAAATGCCCTATGCGGTTGATCGAGTGATGAGCGAAGGTTCTCTATACGATCCACAGCTGGCTGCATTGGCGATCAAACAGGCCGCGGGGGATTTAATAGAGGCGATCTTTTTATTACGTGCTTTTAGAACGACTTTGGAGCGCTTTTGCGACAGCCTGCCTCTGGATACCGGTAATATGCGTATCGAAAGACGTATATCGGCAGCCTTCAAGGATATACCAGGAGGGCAGGTGTTAGGGCCGACATTCGATTACACCCACCGTCTGCTGGATTTTAGCCTGCTGGATGAAGAAGAAACCGAGTCCACTGTTGAACAGGATAGTGTAGTCATGCAGCAAGATCAGGCATTTGCTCATGTTCTGGATACGATGAATGGTGAAGATATTATTGAGCAGCACGCGTCGGATAAGCTCTCCCCCAGTTTTGATATTACTCAGCAACCGATCGAATACCCGGCTGATCGTAGTACCCGCCTGCAGGCACTGGCCAGAGGCGATGAAGGTTTTCTGCTGGCACTGGGGTATTCGACCCAGCGCGGTTATGGCAGAACGCATCCTTTTGCCGGTGAAATCAGAATAGGACAGGTTGCTTTAAGTATACAGCCCGAAGAGCTGGGCTTTTCAATTGAAATCGGTGAAATCACCCTGACCGAGTGCGATATGATTAATCAGTTTAAGGGGTCAAAGAAGGTGCAGCCAAAGTTTACTCGTGGATATGGATTATCCTTCGGACATAATGAGCGCAAGGCGATGTCAATGGCTCTGGTCGATCGCGCATTACGCGGCAGCGAACTGGATGAGGATTTTGGTAGTCCCGCGCAGGATCAGGAGTTTGTGCTGGCACATGCAGATAATGTAGAAGCGGTGGGTTTTGTGTCACATCTCAAATTACCGCATTACGTAGATTTTCAATCTGAACTGGAATTGATCCGCAAGATACGCAAGGCAGGTGATAAAGGTGAAGCGAGTGATGTGGAGTCTGCAGCATGAATGAATACAACTTTGCCTATCTGGATGAGCATAGCAAACGCATGATTCGTCGTGCCCTGTTGAAGGCTGTGGCCATACCCGGTTATCAGGTGCCATTTGGTGGACGTGAAATGCCTATGCCCTATGGCTGGGGAACGGGCGGCATACAATTGACGGCCTCGGTGATCGGGCCTGATGATGTACTCAAGGTGATCGATCAGGGTGCGGACGATACCACCAACGCGGTCAGTATCCGTAATTTTTTCAAGCGCGTATGCGGAGTGAAAACCACCGAAGCTACCGTGCAAGCTACAATAATTCAGACGCGTCATCGCATTCCTGAAACACCGTTGAACAATGATCAGATTATGATTTATCAGGTACCTATCCCCGAGCCATTGCGTTTTATCGAACCGCGCGAAACCGAAACCCGAACCATGCATGCGCTGGAAGAATATGGTGTGATGCATTTAAAGCTGTATGAGGATATCGCGCGCTTTGGCCATATCTCCACCGCTTATGCCTACCCTGTACGTGTGAATGGTCGTTATATTATGGACCCTTCGCCTATCCCAAAATTTGATAACCCCAAAATGCATCGAAGTCCTGCACTGCAACTGTTTGGTGCCGGGCGTGAAAAACGTATCTACGCAGTACCGCCCTATACCGATGTGGTCAGCCTGGACTTTGAAGATTATCCCTTTGAAATTCAGCAATGGGATGATAACTGTGCCATCTGCGGTGCAGAGCATAGCTTTCTGGATGAAATTATTACCAACAACGAAGGCAATCGTATGTTTGTCTGTTCCGACTCCGATTACTGTCAACAACGGGTAGAGGGCAATACTCATGGCTGATGCAGCATTATTACTGGATCAATTACCGCTGATGCAGGTTGATCAATTAACGCGCCTATATGGTATTAATAAGGGCTGTCAGCAAATCGATATGGAGGTGTATCCAGGAGAGGTACTGGGGATAGTCGGTGAATCCGGTTCCGGAAAATCCACCCTGTTACGCTGTCTTTCCGGACTGGAAGAAATAGATCAGGGCCAGGTGATTTATCAGTCAGAAAAAGGACCAGTGTCGTTGCATGGCTTACGCGAAGCCGAACGTCGACAGTTACTGCGCTTTGACTGGGGTATTGTGCAGCAGAATCCACGCGATGGATTGCATCTGGATATCAGTGCCGGGGCCAATATTGGCGAACGGTTGATGGCACAGGGACAGCGCCATTACGGCAATATTCGCCAGCAGGCCCAGGAGTGGATGGAGCGCGTAGAGCTGGATCGGGATCGTATCGATGATAAGCCAAAAACATTTTCTGGTGGTATGCAGCAGCGCCTGCAGATTGCACGAAACCTGGTGACGCGCCCACGCCTGTTATTTATGGATGAGCCTACCGGAGGACTGGATGTATCGGTGCAGGCCAGAGTACTGGACCTGATCAGAAAGCTGGTACATGAACTCAATGTCTCGGTGATTCTGGTGACCCACGATATGGGGGTTGCACGTCTGCTAGCTGATCGTCTGATTGTGATGCGACATAGCCGTATCGTAGAAAGTGGCCTCACCGATCAAATTCTGGAAGATCCCCAGCAACCCTACACCCAGTTGCTGGTGTCCTCAATTTTACAGGTATAGAGACATGTTGCAGGCCGTATTAGAGATACAGAATTTAACTAAATCATTCACCATGCATAATCAGGGTGAAGTCGGCTTTCAGGTATTTAGTGATCTAAACCTAAAGGTTCATCAGGGGGAGTGTGTGGTACTACATGGTGAGTCAGGTATGGGTAAGAGCACACTGTTGCGTTGCCTGAATGCCAATTACCTGAGCGACTCAGGTGCGATCATCTTTTCAGATCATGACCAACAATACGATTTGAACCAGCTAAGTGACCGGCAGTTGATTCGCCTACGGCGAGAAAAGATTGCCTATGTCAGTCAGTTTCTACGAGTGATTCCGCGTATACCGACGCTGGAGATTGTCATGCAGCCTATGCTGGAATTGTCCATGGACAGAATACAGGCGCAAGGCAGAGCAAAAGAACTGTTACAGCGTCTGAATATTCCTGAAAGATTATGGGGGCTGTCACCCAGCACATTCTCCGGTGGTGAACAGCAGCGCGTTAATATTGCACGCGAGTTTACGGTTATCCGCCCCTTGATGTTACTGGATGAACCGACTGCCTCACTAGACCAGCAGAATAGAAATACCGTGATTGAATTGATCCTAGAAGCCAAGGCGAAAGATGCAGCTATCGTGGGTATTTTTCATGATGCAGAAAGTCGTGCTCGTGTAGCTGACCGATTATTTGATTTAAAAAAAGGTGTTTTCCATGAGTGAACAGATAATCAGCAATGCTCATATTGTATTAAGCGATGAAGTGATTCATGGAAGCATTGTCATTGAGCATGGCAATATCAAATCGATTGAGCAGGGCAGTAGCTCACTACCCTCAGCTATCGACTGGGATGGTGATTATCTGATGCCGGGCCTGATCGAGCTGCATACCGATAATATGGAGAAATATTTTTCTCCCCGACCTGGTGTGATTTGGCCAAAGGTCTCAGCTATCATGACACATGATAGCCAGATGGTTTCATCGGGTGTGACCACGGTATTTGACGCCGTTGCGGTAGGCTATGATATCTACAAAAGTAGTCGTAAGGAGGTGCTTCAGGACATCATCGAATCTATTGCCTATATCAGTGATCATAAACTCGCGCGTGCAGATCATTTTATACACCTGCGCTGCGAACTGAGTTGTGAAGAAACCTCAAAAGAATTTGATCAATACGTCAATGACCCCAGATTGAAGCTGGTGTCGCTGATGGATCATGCACCTGGGCAAAGACAGTTCGCCAAACTGGAAAAATACGTTGAGTATTATCAGAAAAAATATGCATTCTCTGATGAAGAGATTCAGGCCTCAATAGAACAGCATCTGCAATCTTCAGAAACCTGGTCGGCAGCGCATAGACACTATATTGCAGAAACCTGCCTGGAGCGCAGTATTCCCATGGCCAGTCACGATGATGCCACTCAGGCTCATGTGGAAGAGGCATTGAGTTATGAAGTTAGCATCGCCGAATTCCCAACCACACTGGAAGCAGCCAGCCTGTCGCATCAAAGTAATTTAAAGGTTTTGATGGGGGCACCCAATTTAATGCGTGGATACTCACATTCCGGAAATGTAGCCGCACGTGAGCTGGCCGAGGGTGGCTGCCTGGATATACTGTCATCGGATTACTATCCCAGTAGTCTATTGCACAGTGCGTTTCTGCTATCAGAACTGGAAATGGGCTACTCATTACCGCAGGCGATAAAATGTGTCACACAAAATCCAGCCGATGCGGTAGATCTACATGACAGGGGGAGTATTCAGGCTGGTTATCTGGCAGACATATTACGAGTAGACAAGCATAAAGATATGCCGCTATTAAAAGAGACCTGGAAATCAGGTAAAAGAGTCAGCTAATGTCTGAACGCTACGCAATCTATTTCACTCTGGCACAAAATGACCCTCTGTATCAGTTAGTGGCGCAGTGGTTTGACTACGATTTTTATCTGGGTGATAAACCAGCAATAAAAATGGATTATGATGCATTGTTGAAACCCTTGCTACCCTATAGTGACTATAATGCGCAGGCGGCCGTATATGGCTTCCATGCTACCTTAAAGCCACCCTTTCGATTGAAGCCAGGTATATCGCATAAACAGCTGGTCAAGATACTAAAACATTTTTCAAAACTACAACGCCCCTTCACCTGCTCACCGCTACAGGTAGAGCAAATAGGTGATTTTCTGGCGCTGGTACCTCAGCAGCCCTGTACCCAGCTGGACGATCTGGCAAAAGACTGTGTGCAAACCTTTGATGTTTTTCGCGATGAATTAGCTGTAGAAGAAATTCAGAGGCGCAACCCGACGGCTCTGAGCGAAGAGCAACGCTTAATGCTTAAGTTGTGGGGCTATCCGTATGTGCTGGATGAGTTTCGCTTTCACATGACGCTTACGGACAAACTAACACAGCAACAGATAGACAAGTGCAGGCCACTATTGGAAAGCTATCTGCAGCCCTATACCTCCCGTGTACTCACTATTGATCAAATAAGTCTGTGCTATCAGGCTACTGAGCATTCACCCTTCGTTGTGCTGGAAACCTATTCATTAAAGCAGAAGAAAGAGAAAGGTTAAGCTGTGGTTTTTCTAAGAGGTTAAAGTCTTAGCTAATTGCCCCTTAGTTTTGGTATTTCAAAAAATAAAACATTTTAACCACGGAGAGCACGGAAGTCACAGAGAGGAAAGCTTAACCAGATTAACCCCTGTTTTTTTTGGAACAAAGGATTGTAACCTCACCGAAAATAGCTGGTCAGTCGATCTTTTAGTTGGAGACGAGTTGTTCGTTATCCTCACAGATGAGTGAATAAATCGATCTAAGAGGCTGAATTCATCGTAAAGAACAGCAAAAAAAAGAGGTAAAAAGGGGACGAACGGTTAATTTATTTCTCTGGTTGAGGGAAAAAACTGGTTATTTTTAGCGGAAAGAGGGGCTGGTCAGGTCAATAAAACAAATATTTTTCGCTTAAAAGCCTTTATTTACCCCATTTTGGCCAGAATATGCCTACTATTTTTTTATTTTCCAGATTTACTTGAATATAAAGGTTATACTGCACTGGCAGATAACTGCAAACAATCAATATTAATTTAAAGAGTATAGTATGAGTAAAGGCACAGTAAAATGGTTTAACGCGGATAAAGGTTTTGGTTTCATTACACCGGAAGACGGTGGTAAAGACCTATTCGTTCACCATTCTGAAATCAAAAGCGGAAGCAACTACGCGACCCTTAATGATGGACAGGCAGTAGAATTTGAAGTGGGCCAGGGCCAGAAAGGACCTTGCGCTAACAATGTTGTCCCTGCGTAATTAAAGTAAAGCAGTAACATTTTAAAGGCAAGTCTGTTGAGCTGTAATGCAGCTCACAGCTTGTCACGTAATTATCTTATACCCCCTCCCTGGTTTACCTCTTAATACTTAGTATCATCGTTACCACATTCTAGATAGCTTTAAAGCAATAAGTTCATATCGATAGCGTGATATTCGTTTACAGAATTTATTAATGAGTTAGCAGTTAGTGAAGGTACACCGTATGCTTCAGCTGTGACCCCATAATCTTTTCTAACCTTGTCCATAAGCAGGTCAAAATCACCATCGCCCGATAGCAGTATAATACAGTCAACCTGACTGGCCGCCTGCATGATATCAATCGTAATGCCGACATCCCAGTCACCTTTAGCACTGCCATCACTACGCTGTATATAGGGCTTAAGCTTTATTTCGAAACCGATATTCTTCAAAGCCGATTGAAATTTATGCTGTTTATCATTTTCTCGTGCAATGGCATAAGCATAGGCTTGCACTATCTCACCCTGTTGACTGACGCGATCCCATAATGCGCGATAGTTAAACTGGCGACCATAGGCCTGACGAGTGGTGTAGTAGATGTTCTGTACATCGGCAAACAGGGCGATTTTTTTCACAGGTATTAGACAATCATTTGAATCAAGGCATATTGTAAATTATGCTGGCTTACATTGTTGATTTATTGTCTTTACGCAGCAACAATATCCGCCTTTCAGATTTATTAATCGTTTCAGAATTCAGAGATTTAACATGGCTTCAGGCTCCAGAAAAGTTATCTTTGCCGCACTGGCAGGTAATACACTTATTTCCATAACAAAATTTGCCGCAGCGGCGTTTACCGGAAGTTCGGCGATGTTATCAGAAGGCATACATTCACTGGTCGATACCGGTAATCAGTTTTTACTGCTCCATGGCATGAAGCAGGCGGCCAAGCCAGCGGATGAGAATTTTCCTTTTGGGCATGGTAAAGAGATCTATTTCTGGAGCTTCATTGTGGCCATACTCATTTTTGCTCTGGGTGGAGGGATTTCCATCTATGAAGGCATTAAGCATTTATCACATCCAGAACCAATCAGTAACCCTCTGGTTAATTACATCATTCTCGGGCTGGCTTTATTGTTTGAAGGCGCGGCATGGTTTTTTGCATTCAAAGAATTCACTAAGGTTAAAGGTAAATGGGGATATATAGAAGCGATACAGCGGGCCAAGGATCCATCTATCTTTGTGGTACTGTTTGAAGATTCTGCCGCTATGTTAGGTCTACTGGTGGCCTTTATCGGGGTGGCTTTGAGTCAATATACCGGGATTCTCATTTTTGATTCTATAGCATCAATCATTATTGGCTTTATCCTGGTAGGCACCTCGGTATGGTTAGCTTATGAGACTAAAAGTCTGTTGATTGGTGAAAGTGCCAGCCAGGCAACCATCAAGGGTGTGCGCGAGATTTTACAGGCGGAAACCTCTATTCAGCATGTGAATGAGGTGTTAACCATGCATATGGGGCCAGATTTTATTCTGGCCAATATCAGTGTCGATTTTGCAGATAATAAAACAGCCGATCAAATTGAAGATGTGATCGCCAGAATCGATACAACTATCAAACAGGGCTTTCCACAGATCAAACGTGTTTTTATCGAAGCCGAAAAGAGAAAAATTCAGAAAGCAGAAGGAGAGAATCTTGAAAGCAACAGCTGAATTACAGGTTATACCCATAGGCGCAGGTGTTACTGTGCGTGAAGAAGTAAAACAGATAGTTGAATTGCTAAATAGTTATGATTTTATTCTACAAACCCATGCCTCCGGTACTAATATCGAAGGCGAGCTGTCGGAGATATTAAGGGCGGTAGAATCTGTGCACGAAACCCTGCATCAGCAGGGGAGTGTGCGACTGGTTAGTTATCTTAAGCTGGAAACACGTACTGATAAAGTTCCGACGTTGGCTGGGAAACAGCTGTGATATCTGACTAAGCGAAAACTGCTATATCGGTATTTATAACCTTTTTACCACAGAGTACACAGAGAGCACGGAGGTTGATTTGTATGTCTTTTAATTCTAGCCCTCTGAAATTTCAGAAAGGATTGTTCCATCCAGATATGTCGATAACCAGGGTAAGTCCATTGTTCAGTAGTGAGTTATTCTCTGGTCAAGTAAATCCATAAGCTTAAACATCTGTAGCGAGTCTAGTGCACTCGATTCAGTCAAAGAACTGCACAGGTTCGCACCCGCTATGGGCGTGGATGATTGCTGTATGAATGCTTCCAGTGCATCACCTTGCCCCTTCTGAATATCTTCTAATACTAATGGGCTAAGCATCCCTGCGCCTTCCATCACAGGGAGTTGGCAGATGTTATGCAATGCTGTCAAAAGTTTTGGGCCGATAAACTGTGGTGCAATGTCCCCCTTATTTTGATGCAATAACTTTTCAGCAGTTTGCAGATAAAACTCCAGAAAAGGGTTGTGCTGTCGAAACATCAGGAATGCATTGTGTACCTTTTTATAGGTTTTCAGCTGTCCTCGTTTATCCTGCTGAACCCAAACCTCTCGTCCCACGGCATAACTACTATCAGGTAAAATGAATTGCTCAGGATTGAAGATATAAAAATCCGCATCTATCCACACAACGGTCTGGTACCCATCAGACAAGCCCTTTCGGATCGCATATAAACGTGCTAGATCACTGGTGATAACTTTTTGTGCTGCGGTTTTGTACAGCAAAGCCTGAGGAACCGGTTCGAATATTTCATCAGTGATGAAGCGATATTCAAATTCCATCTGTTCAGCCCATGCTGCCACGGAGTCAAGACAGCGCTGTAACCATAGGTAGGGCAGGGGGCTGCGATGAGACTGGATGACTAATGTGTTTTGTTGCATGGCTGCATTATAATTGGGCAAAAAAAGAAAAGGGGCCATTTTTCTTTACAAATCAAAAAGTTCAGGAGTAAACTCTACAACGCATTTTTTCCATCGGAAGGGTTGAGATTCTATGATCAGGGACCTGCGAATAGAGCGATGGGTTTGTAAACATCAAACACTACTGAACCATCTCGTTTTATTCAGAGGTTCTGTCAAAATATCTGCAAACCTCTTACTGTTTAACATTAATAGTTATGGAGAGATAGCATAATGAAAACAATCACTAAGATCTTTATCTTTTTTATCGCGGCTATGGGTATCAGTTTTGCTGCGCAGGCAAAAACGTTACGCCTCGCGTATGACGCTGACCCTGTATCTCTGGACCCGCATGAGCAGCTATCAGGCGGTACACTTCAGTATTCCCACATGGTTTTCGACCCATTGGTACGCTGGTCCAAAACGATGGACTTTGAGCCCCGTCTGGCAACATCATGGGAACGTACCGACAAATATACCGTACGCTTCAATTTACGTAAGAATGTAAAATTCCATTCGGGTAACACGCTCACTACTAAAGATGTACTGTTCACTTACAACCGCCTCTTAGAAAGCCCTGACTTCAAGGCACTGTTCCAGCCATTCAAAGAATTGAAAGTGATTGATGACTACACTTTTGATCTGATTACCACTGAGCCATACCCTCTGGTAATGCATATGGCGACCTATATTTTTCCTATGGATAGCACTTTTTACAGCGGTAACGATGATAAAGGCCAGCCCAAAGCCATGCTGAAAAAGCACGGTGATACCTATGCTTCAACCCATGCTTCCGGTACCGGGCCGTATATAGTGAGTGCTCGTCAGCAGGGCGTAAAAGTTGAGTTCGACCGCTTTGACGGTTACTGGGATAAAAGTTCTCCCGGCAATGTTGATAAAATTGTTTTGACACCTATCAAAGAGGCACCGACTCGCGTTGCGGCTTTACTGTCTGGCGATGTGGACTTCATTGCTCCAGTTCCGCCTACCGATCTGGAACGTATTAAGAAAAACCCTGACACTGACCTGATTACAATGTCGGGTACGCGAATTATCACTTTGCAGATGAACCAGAAAAGAGTCCCTCAGTTTAAGGACGCACGTGTACGTCAGGCGATGGTTTATGCAGTGAATAATGCGGGAATCGTGAAAAAAATCATGCGTGGTTTTGGTACCGCAGCTGCACAGCAAAGCCCGCGGGGTTATGTGGGACATGGTCCAGGATTGGTTACA
>JBNKPX010000006.1:0-60999 GCA_050295575.1 Gammaproteobacteria bacterium
CGAAAAGCAGTTTGGTAAAGGATCAGTGATGCGCATGGGCGACGGCATGATCGATCGCAATCTGGAAGCGATCTCAACCGGTTCTTTGTCGCTGGATATTGCTCTAGGAGTAGGTGGTCTGCCCAAAGGTCGGGTGATCGAAATCTATGGCCCTGAATCCTCGGGTAAAACCACGCTGGCCTTACAGGTGCTGGCACAGTGCCAGAAAAAAGGTGGTACAGCAGCATTTGTGGATGCGGAACACGCACTGGATCCACTATATGCCGAGAAGCTGGGTGTTGATATGGAAGAATTACTGGTTTCTCAGCCAGATACGGGTGAGCAATCATTGGAAATCACCGATATGCTGGTTCGTTCCGGTGCAGTGGATGTGATCGTTGTCGACTCGGTGGCAGCATTGACACCAAAGGCTGAGATTGAAGGCGACATGGGGGATTCACATGTTGGCCTTCAGGCACGCTTGATGTCTCAGGCGTTGCGTAAGCTAACCGGCAGTATCAAACGATCCAATTCTATGGTGATTTTTATCAACCAGATCCGTATGAAGATTGGTGTTATGTTTGGTAACCCCGAAACCACCACCGGTGGTAATGCACTAAAATTCTACTCTTCAGTGCGTCTGGATATCCGTCGTATCGGTGCGATTAAGAAAGGCGATGAAGTGGTGGGTAATGAAACCCGCGTCAAGGTGGTGAAGAATAAGGTGGCCCCCCCATTTAAACAGTGTGAATTTGAAATCCTGTATGGCGAAGGTACCTCACTAGAGGGTGAATTAATTGATCTCGGCGTTAAGCTGGGGTTTGTTGACAAGGCTGGAGCCTGGTATAGCTATAAAGAAGAGCGTATTGGTCAGGGTAAGGATAATGTACGTAATTATCTCAAGGAACATCCTGAAATGGCCGCCGACATCGAAGCACGTATCCGTGCTGAATTATTGCCAAAGAATAAAGACAAGGATGAGGTTCAGGATGAAGTCAAAGATGAAATGAAGGCTGAAGGCAAAAAAAAGAAGGCAAAAGCAGATCTTATTGAGAGTTAAGCCTTGAATGTTGTACGTAGCGCTCGCAATACCGCGATGGATTTACTATCGCGGCGCGAGCACTCGCGAAGTGAACTGGCACAGAAGCTCAGGCAGCGCGACTTCGATAATGATGAAATTGAGCAGGCGCTGCAGCAGTTACAGCTGGAAAATCTGCAAAGTGATGAGCGCTATGCAGAAAGCTATGTATATCAACGTGCACAAAAGGGCTTTGGTCCATTACGCATACAGCATGAGTTAGCTCAGCGTGGTATCTCAGAAAATCTACTAGCACAGGTCATGTCCGGCTACAGTGATAGCTGGACCGAGCGCATGCAGGAGCAGCGTATCAAGAAATTTGGCACTAATATCCCCGAAGATTATGCAGAAAAGATGAAACAGGCGCGTTTTTTGCAAAATAGGGGTTTTTCTCCAGAGTCAGTCATGCGATTATTCCGCTGATATGGAATTTACCCCCTGTTGAGAAAGTCAGTGCAGAAAATACGCGAGTAGACCATGCTCGAGTGCTTTCTCTTTAATGCATATTTATACAGGGTCCCATTCAAATTCAGTTTATAAGCCGCTTTTGGCTTGAAAATATCATCAATAATCAGGTTTGACAGTATTAATGACTACCAGCGCAGAATTACGAGAACAGTTCCTGACTTTCTTTAAAGAAAGAGGTCATGAAGTAGTGGCATCCAGCTCACTGGTGCCTGGCAATGATCCCACCCTGTTGTTTACCAATGCCGGTATGGTGCAGTTTAAGGATGTTTTTCTGGGTAAGGATTTACGTGACTATACGCGTGCAACCACGTCGCAGCGCTGTGTACGTGCAGGCGGGAAGCATAATGATCTGGAAAATGTCGGTTACACCGCGCGTCATCACACCTTTTTTGAAATGCTGGGTAACTTCAGTTTTGGCGATTACTTCAAGCGTGAAGCCATTCAATTTGCCTGGGAGTTTTTGACCAGGGTGGTCGGGCTTCCGGCAGAAAAGCTATGGGTTACCGTCTACGAAGATGATGACGAAGCCGCTGATATCTGGCTGAAGGAAATGAATGTTGATCCTGCTCGTTTTGGCCGCATCGGAGACAAGCCGGGCGGGAAAAAGAACGAAAGCGATAATTTCTGGTCGATGGGTGACACCGGCCCCTGTGGTCCCTGTAGTGAAATCTTTTATGACCATGGTGATCATATCTGGGGTGGCCCTCCAGGCTCGCCAGAGGAAGATGGAGATCGCTACATAGAGATCTGGAATCTGGTATTCATGCAATACGACCGCGATGCCAGTGGTACCTTGACACCTTTACCCAAGCCTTCGGTAGATACCGGTATGGGGCTGGAGCGTCTGGCAGCAATCTTACAGAATGTGCATAGCAACTATGAGATCGACCTGTTTCAGGCCTTGATCAAAGCCGCCGCTAAATATACCTCGGTTACTGACCTGGAAAACAAATCACTACGTGTTATTGCCGATCATATCCGCTCCTGTGCCTTCATGATTGTGGATGGTATTTTGCCTTCCAATGAAGGTCGTGGTTATGTGCTGCGTCGTATTATTCGACGTGCCTCGCGTCACGGGCATCAACTGGGTTGTAATGAACCTTTTTTCTACCGCCTGGTAGAAGATCTGGTTGAACAAATGGGTGAAGCCTATCCAGAGCTGGTTAAAAACAGTGAGCATGTAGCCAATGTGCTACTCAAGGAAGAACAGCGTTTTGCCGAAACGTTGGAGAATGGAATGAAAATCCTGCAGCAATCTATCGATAGTATGCAGGGCAAGGTGATTGATGGTGAAACTGTTTTCAAGTTATACGATACCTATGGGTTTCCGGTAGACCTGACTGCCGATGTCGCGCGTGAACAGCAGCTGGAAATTGATCATGAAGGCTTTGAAAAGGCCATGGCACAGCAGAAAGATCGAGCTCGCTCACACAGCCAGTTTGCAGCGGGCGACAATGTGATTCAACTGCAGGATGTGCAGAAAACTGAATTCAAGGGATATGAGTCACTGGCCGAAGATTGTCAGGTCATTAGTATTCTTAAGGATGGTGATGAAGTCGACGAGCTTAATGCTGGCGAAGAAGCGATCATTATCCTGAATCACACCCCGTTCTACGGAGAGTCAGGTGGTCAGGTTGGTGATACAGGTGAGCTGCTAGCGGGTGATAACCGTTTTCTGGTGAATGATACTCAAAAGCAGAGTGATGTGTTTTTACATATCGGCAAGCTTGAGGCTGGCTCAATCAAGGTTGGCGATAAGATATATGCGCACGTGAATGAGCAACGTCGGCAGGCGATTAAGCTAAATCATTCAGCTACCCATTTAATGCATGAAGCCCTGCGAACCGTACTGGGTGATCACGTGCAGCAAAAAGGATCCCTGGTGGACAATGAAAAACTGCGTTTTGACTTTTCTCATTTTCAACCCGTGACGGCTACTGAAATTCGTCAGATCGAAGGTCTGGTGAATGATGAAATCAGAATGAATCTGGAAACAACGGCTCGACTGATGTCTATAGACGATGCCAAAGAAACCGGCGCCATGATGCTGTTTGGTGAAAAATATGGCAGCACGGTTCGTGTACTGAGTATAGGCTCAGATTCGGTCGAGCTATGTGGAGGCACCCACGTTGAGCGCGCAGGCGATATTGGTCTGTTTAAAATCGTTCTGGAAACCGGTGTAGCTGCCGGTGTACGTCGTATCGAAGCGCTCACCGGTGAAGCCGCAATGCAGCGCTTTTATGATGATGAGGACAGGCTTGATCAATTGGCTTCTCTGGTCAAGGCAGGTCGTGACGATGTGATGCATAAGGTTGAGCAACTGCAACAAAGCCAGCGCAAGCTGGAGAAAGAACTGGAACAGTTAAAATCAAAAATGGCCTCTCAGGCCGGTGGTGATCTGGCTTCACAGGCCGTCGAGATTGATGGCATCAAGGTGCTTGCTGCTAAGCTCGAGGGGGCTGATGTTAAAACATTGCGCGATACGGTTGATCAGCTTAAGAATAAACTGGGTCAGGCGATAGTGGTTCTCGCATCTTCGGATGAGGGCAAGGTGTCTATCATTGCAGGAGTCAGCAAAGCTGAAACAGCCAAAATACGTGCAGGTGACGTGGTGAATATGGTTGCGCAACAGTGTGGAGGTAAGGGCGGAGGACGTCCAGATATGGCGCAGGCCGGTGGCAATCAGCCTGAAAATCTGTCCGCAGCGCTGAATTCTGTATCTGAATGGGTAAAAGAACAATTATCTGGCTGATTTTTATCAGATATTTCGTGACTTGATGCGTAGTGATCTCTATAATCCCCGACCCAATTTCGGGATAATCGATTTCCTTCAGATTTAGTAATGGCACTTTTAGTTCAGAAATATGGTGGCACTTCGGTGGGTTCTGTCGAACGCATTGAAGCGGTTGCCGATAAAGTCATTGGTTATAAAAACCAGGGCAACGACATGGTTGTCGTGGTTTCTGCTATGAGTGGTGAAACAAATCGCCTGACCGATCTGGCCAAACAGATAAACCCTTCTATCCGCGGACGCGAGCTTGATGTACTACTTACCACGGGTGAGCAGGTAACAATCGCTCTACTTAGTATGGCGATTGAAAAAAGAGGGTATGCGGCCAAGTCGTATACCGGAGCACAGGTTAAGATTGTTACCGATGCTGCGCACAATAAAGCACGTATTCAGTCTATAGATGCTGGCAATATTAAACAGGATCTTGCCGAGGGAAAAATAATTGTCGTAGCCGGATTTCAGGGTGTTGATGAAAATGGCAATATCACGACTCTGGGGCGTGGTGGTTCTGATACCACGGGTGTTGCATTGGCGGCGGCATTAAAGGCTGATGAGTGCCAGATTTTTACCGATGTAGATGGTGTTTATACCACGGATCCTCGTATGGTATCTGATGCACGTCGGCTGAATAAAATCACCTTTGAAGAAATGCTTGAAATGGCAAGTCTGGGATCCAAGGTATTGCAGATTAGAGCGGTTGAATTCGCAGGCAAATACGAAGTACCTTTACGCGTTTTATCCTCTTTTGAAGAGGGGGATGGAACTCTGATTACATCTGAAACAAAAGAGGATGATACTGTGGAACAGGCAGTAATTTCTGGAATTGCTTTTAATCGTGATGAAGCGCAGTTAACCATTAATGGTGTACCGGATACTCCCGGGATAGCTTTTCAAATTTTAGGGCCAATCTCGGATGCTAATATCGAAGTCGATATGATTCTTCAGAATATAGGTGCAGACGGAACTACCGACTTTACCTTTACTGTTCATCGTAATGATTATGAAGTGGCACTGGAAATCTTGAAAAAGACTTCAGACACACTTGGTGCCAGAGAGGTCTGTGGCAACAACAAAATTGTAAAGCTTTCGATCGTTGGCGTTGGCATGCGCTCACATGCTGGTATAGCTAGTAAGATGTTTGAAGTACTGGCCAAAGAAGGGATTAATATTATTATGATTGGAACCTCAGAAATTAAGATTTCTGTTGTTGTAGATGAAAAGTACCTGGAGCTTGGAGTTCGTGCATTACACGATGGATTTGGCCTGGCAAATACCATCGAAGAAACAATTTAGTCTTGATACAGTGACGCAGTAAACATATCTGGAGATATGTAACTGTTTGGGGTAGCTCTACCTGTAAATGTCGGGTAGAATTCGAGCCTTCGGACGTCGTTGAAATTTGGATATATAATAAGACAGGTATTGTTCGGAAAACCTGCATTTATGATTGACTTATTTAGGAGATGAAAAATGCTTATATTAACAAGGCGAGTAGGTGAGACCTTAATGATCGGTGATGAAGTTACAGTAACCGTTCTCGGCGTTAAGGGAAATCAAGTGCGTATTGGTGTAAATGCCCCACGTGAAGTGGCCGTACATCGTGAAGAAATTTATGACCGAATCAAAGCGGAGCAGGAGCAGGACCCTGACAGCCTCGGTAATAGTTATTAAGAAGTTTTAGAAATACGGAGAGCTGGCCGAGTGGCTGAAGGCGCGCCCCTGCTAAGGGCGTATACGTTAATAGCGTATCGAGGGTTCGAATCCCTCGCTCTCCGCCATAATCAAACCCCGCAATTGCGGGGTTTTTTTTGGCCTGAGGCAACTGCATTGTTCTATCTTCGCTCATCCCTGAGCTGGTACTACCGACGTCCATGCATCCGCTAAATAACAGCATCCATGCTGAAAACGCTCCTATGCGTCCATGCATCCGCTAAATAACAGCGTCCATGCTGAAAACCCAGCAAGTGAATCTCGCTAAGAGTCGAATTGCACATTTGAGGCTGTGTATCTCGTTGCCTATAGGGACATAGGTAAGGGGCGTGAGCAGGACGCGGAAGCCTTGCCTATAGGGACATAGGTAAGGGGCGTGAGCAGGACGCGGCAGCTTTGTAACTCCTTGACCTGAACCACCTCAAGCGCGCTACACTCGTCCAACCGCGGAATCCAGAGGAGTATTAGATAACAGCATGCTATGTAGATTAAGCTATCTGTATAGATGAGGTGTTTTTCTAACCAGTTAAACGGGGGCAGAGTAATAAGGATTGGTGCCAGAAGAAAGCTCAGTATAGCTGAAAGCTTAATAACCCGGGTGGCTGCAGGTTGGAATACATGCTTAGACCGCAGGAAATATGGCCGCGATGGCTGAGCTCAATTTTTTCATGTGATAAAAATATTTCACGGTCATCCGTGTAAATGTAGCTACCGTTTGAGCTATGGTCTTCAAAATAAATAGTATTGTAGTTTAGCTGGATAGTGGCATGGTTGCGTGATATTTGATCGCTATCAATAAAGATATCTGAGTTGCCTGACCTGCCGATCTGGATAATGGTATTGCGAGATGAGCGGAATAGCTTGGTTTGCTCATCAAACTTAATCCTGAAGGTCATTTCACATGCCTTAGCCTTTGTAATATCTTCATCATCATCTAAAGCAATGCTGATCGAATTATCCTCGTCACCACGTAAAAAATAGTTTACGTCAGGGTTGCTGGAGATGTATTGCTCTACCAGATCAGCATCAACTCGGCTCAGCAGCATTTCATTCTTACGTGATGCGAAAGATAGTTTGGTGGCAAAATTCACAGCTTCACCGTAAATTTGGTCCTGGTGAATAAAGTAATCACCCATACACAGGCTCGATTTTATGCAGATACTATTGCCATTGCAGGGTTTGTCCTTGCGGGATGTGATGCGCAGTATAGAGATTAAAAAGTCTAGCGCCTGATATAGGTTTTCGAAGGTTAAGATCGATTCGTCAAAAATATCAATGTGGTTGAGCGGTGTGATCTGCGACCTTTCTTTTGCTGCTCGAAAGATACTTTTACGTAATTCAATATATTCTGATGTTTCGTCAAAAGGTGAAAAGCTAATTGTCGAAACGATTCCGTTTTGTTGTTGTATGTTCATATCCTGCTTGCCACTCTTATCATTTTTATTAGCTGCTTTTTAACAGTAAAGGAATAGTTGAAAAGTTGTTTTTAATTTCTGTAACAATATCGGAGTTAGCCTGTTTAACAAATAAGGAGGTATTGTGGTTCATCTTATTTCCACGGTAGGCTGCGAAATTCTTTTGAAAATCTACGATCTGTTGATTGTCTCCGGTTAGCAGATACCAGTTAGGATTGTCGATACGATGCTGTTTTGCATAGTTTTTAAGCTCGGCTGGTGTATCGGTATCAGGATCAATGCTGATCATAGCTATGATGGTGTCTTCTGGCAGATGGGGTTGTATGCTCTTAAGGCTTAGAGTAGTGGTGGTGCATATGGTTACACAATGTGTAAAGAAGAAGGCAAAAACGACATTTTTGTCAGTATTAAACAATGAGTCGAGAACTACTGCTTCGTTGTTCTGGTCAATTAGACTGATATTCGGGAAGCTATAGCGAAATTTGCTGGCAGGGGAGGGGGTGGCGGATACAAAGACCAGGTTGTTCCCTGTGGTAACCAGGCTGCTCAGATCGAAAGCGGCAAGATTAAAGCAAAATGAGACCAGCAAGGTCGATAAAAGAATTTTATCTCTCATATGTGGCTCACCTCCCGAGAGCGATATTTAACGCAAAAATAACGACAAGGATACGTCTGGAGCGTGAAAATTACGTGAAAAACCATGGGCTTAGGTGGACCTGGTTCACGAATTTGCAATAAAAAACCTGCAATTCCAAATGCATTTATACCTACCTCTAACTGCGTAAATATCTACCCGGTATTACGCTTATACATTATTAGATATGCGGCAGATTGTCGCACTAAAGCCTGTGTTCTACGTATATCACCCCTTTACATTCCCTTCTATTATGACTTCCATCAAAAATTGTTTGGGCTGTGCGCCCTGATTTTGAATAGGCGATACAAGTGATGAATGTTATGAGGATAACCTAATGAGTAAATCATTAATGTATGAAAGGTTGGTTAGACCCATAGTGGCAACGGCAATGTTTGTCGGGATAAGTGTATCCCAGCAGGCGAGTGCAGCTACTCTGACCATAAACACAGAAAATAAGGCAGGTCTATCAGCCAATGTCGGTTTCCGCTACCTGGTTGAAGAAGACACCATGTATAAGCCAACACCGGGTACACAGGATAATCAAAGCCTGTCATTTCAATTTCATCGTAGTCATACCCCTGTTGTGGTGGGGGCAGATGGACAGGGTATCCATGGAGAAACCGCTGCGGGCGAAACTTCAGCGGTCGTTGAGGTTCCTGATAACGGAAATTATTTTGTTTCAGTGCTTCCTTATAAAGGCCATGCCTTGGGTGGTGTGGCGGTTCAGGTAGGTACGGATCCTGTTACGGCGACGGTTCGTGTAAACGACTACCCAATCCCTACTGCGCAGATCAGTATTCAGGTCTTTGAGGACAATAGCCCAATTAATGGTGCAATAGACCCAGGTGAACGTGGATTAAATGGTTCCATAGTTGGTGTCGATGGTGAGAAAAAGTTTATACCTTTCCATGTGACTCTGGAAGATCCAGCGGGCCAGTATGGTGCTGGTGGTGGTCGCGTAGCTTCCGATGCCTACGGCAATCCGTTGGGTACTGATTACTCCGGTATGGATGCAAACGGTAAGCCTATTGTGAGTTCATATCCTGCTGGTTACGATACCAATGGTATGATTGTTAACCCGGGTGCGCTGACTCCTGGCTCGGTCAAGCTGGTACCTAACGATCAGGGTTATCTGGTTATCAAGAACCTGCGTCCTGGTAAGTATGGTGTCATCGTTACTCCTCCAGCTGGTGCCGGATGGAGACAGACTACCTCTATTGAAGGTACGTTTGTTAACGATGCCTGGGTTAAAGCAGGAAACCCTGAGGTGTTCGTTGAATTTGGTCCTCCAGGCCCTCATGTGGCCGTCGGTTTTGTGCGTGATTTTGACTGTATCAATAATTCAAAAATTGATCACACGTCAATTGACCCAGACCTCAATCCCTGTGTAGGTTATATACCTCCTGCAGCAGGAACTGGTGCGACTATTACCGGTAAGGCTGTGGACAACCATATGTCCCGCTCGCCTGATTTTCAGTTCCATCCTGGTACTGATTTTCCTTCATGTGTCGTGGGTATCAATGAATTCACTTCTGGCCAGACCATCTATAACGGCCCCTGTACTAACTCAGCATTTACTATCGAGAACGTACCCCCGGGTCAATACAACCTTTCCATCTTTGATGATCCGCTTGATGCAGTAATTGCAAGTCATCCATTTACCGTTGGTGGGAATGCGACTGATGGTTTCACGGTATCTGCGCTTACGATTCCTACTACTGGATCAGACGTGAATGGCAATACCACTACAGTAGTTCCAACCTGTACAAATGCTGTCTGTGATCTTGGCGAACTGCCACTGTTCAACTGGTTTTTCAAGCTGGACACCTCAGAGTTCTTTGATCGCAACGAAAATGGTTTTCGTGATTGTGTGACTACAGCCTGTGATGATCCTGCAGTTGACGATGTACGCATGAATGCTAGCTCCTTCACCAATAATATCCGCTGGCGCGATGGTCGTATCTATCAGTCAGCAGCGGTAGACGGTGAAGGTTCTGCGCCGTTTAATCAGGTGTTCCCTTTCTTCCACTGGTTGGTTGCAGAAAGTGATTTCGCCAAGTTCAAGGCGACTGGTGCGACCATTACGGTAGACAATGGTGGTGGTAACAACACGGGTGGTGGTGCTTTAGGCGATATACTTAATCCTGCAAATGATCTACAGACTAATGGCTATATCGCCCAGTTGCAGGAAACCGATGCGAATGGTATTGCTCTGCAGCCCTGTAATGATGCCGATCAAACCCAGACTGAATGTACTCATGATGGTGGTTGGTCACTTACCGAAAAGGGTCAGGTTCTGACTCTGGGAGTGCAGGGCTTTCTGGGGCAGAAATCAGTACTGGAATTTGGTAGAACCAACTACGGTGTAAATGAAAACGGTGGTATTTCAGGTGTGGCTGTGTATGCAATCACCCGTGCTGAACACGATCCACGTTATGCGGTAACTGAAATCTGGGAGCCGGGTATTCCTCGCGTACAGTTCGCGCTGTATCAGGATGCTGATTCAGATGGCGTTTCTGATGACATTGATGGTGTTGCTGGTTTTATGGAATCAGACGTTGATAACTACCCACTAGGTTGGGCAACCGGTGGCGCCATGGGTCCTGAAGATATCGACCGTGATGGTAATACAACTTTCGACTATCACGATGCGATCGACGTAACCTGGTCAGACAGCTGGGATGACAATGAGCCTACCAACTGTCAGGGTTATAACCAGATGCCTGGTATCGATGATCACCTATGCTTTGATGGTATGCGTAACTGGAACCAGGTCCGGCCAGCAGTATTTGACGGTGGTTATGCGTTCCCTAATTCACCTAATGCTGCCAATGTAACTGTGGGTGCTGATGGTAAAGAGTATCTGACCAAGGGTTACTATGTGGTTCAGGCATTCACACCTCCAGGCTATGAGCTGGTAAAAGAGGAAAGCAAGAACGTCGATTTCGGCGATGAATATGCGATACCTCAATTGCTGCCAGTAGAGTGTGTGGGCGACCTGCATACGGTTCCTGCTCTGCTGTCTTATGTGACTGCCGCAGATGGTGTTACTCAGGTTGTTGATGGTGATCCCGCAGATTACGCAGCACCTTATGCCGGTGAACAGCGTCCTTTATGTGATAAGAAACACATCCTCCTGACCGACGGTCGTAATGCGGCTACTGACTTCCACTTCTTCACCGATGTACCTAAAGCGGCACACGTCGTGGGTGGTATCCTTAACGATCTGGCGAACGAGTTCAATCCTAGCGCTCCAACCTTCGGCGAGAAATTCGCGCCACCCTGGTTGCCAGTGGCTTTCTATGACTGGTCTGGTAAAGAGATCACTCGTGTTTATACCGATGAATTCGGTAAGTACAACGCGATGCTGCCTTCATCTAGTACAGCGAATGCTGCAAGTCCATCCGGGTATACCCCGAATATGATTGTTTCCTGTATGAATGATGCGGGTTATGTAGATGATCCATTCAATCCTGGTAAAAAGATTGTGGATCCTAACCATAATCCACAGTACACCCAGTTCTGTTACACCTTCCAGTATATGCCTGGTGCAACAACCTATCTGGATACCCCGGTACTGCAGATGTCAGCCTTCGCGGGTTCCGGTTTGCAACTTGACTGTGAAGCTGCGGATACAACGCCTCTGATCGCTTCGGTGACTGCAGGTGCTCTGGTTGGTCCTTATATTCCAGATCAGGTGAATGGGGATCTGGCATCTCGTACCCTGACCATTACTTCGGCAGGGTTAAGAAATGTACTGAATCCTTCATCTAATGAGCTGACTTCCAAGTTCGTAACACGTAACTACGGATTTGGTGCTGTCGAAGGTAATGTCACTCTGACGAATGAGGCGGGGCAGTCATATAATCTGGTAGGTCTTGACTGGACTGATAGTGTTATTGCTGCTCCAGTAGACGGAAACGTGCCCAATGGTCGTTACCAGCTCACCGTAGAGAATGCTGCCGGTGTCGCTTCACCCATGGGTGTCTCTGTTATCGTTGGTCCACTACGTTATGCAGGCAGTAATGTAATTGAGGTTCATCCTAGCTCTGCTGCTGGTGCTACCCCGCTTCAGGATGCACTGGATAGCGCGACTCGTGGTGATCTGATCCTGGTAGAGGCGGGTGTTTATGATGAAATGCCTATCATGACGGTGCCGGTCTATCTGCAAGGTGCTGGGGCTTACTCCACTACGATCAATGCTCGCGCCTTACCGGCTGAGAAGGTTACCGCGTGGAAGAACAAGATTGCTACCCTGCTCGGAACACCAAATGGTTTGATTGGTGACAAGTTCGATCTGTTGCCTGGTCAGAATGCGGGTCCGATGATGTTTGATACCGAAGAAGGTCCTGGCCTGATGGTGTTAGGCAAGTCTTCTGGTGGTAACCGCTTCAATAATGGTGGAAATAGCTCTGGCTTTGACGGTTTTACAGTCACCGGTGCCTCAACTGGTGGTGGTATTTTTGTCAACGGCTACATCAATGGCTTTGATATCAGCAATAACCTGGTTACCGGCAACGAAGGTACCTACGGTGGTGGTATCCGTATCGGTCATTACAACCTGCTGAATGGCACTGCTTACACCGATAGTAACAACGACAATATCCGTATTCACCATAACTTTGTGAATATGAACGGTACCCAGAACGGTGCTGGTGGCGGTATTGCGCTGTACAACGGCACCAATAACTACCGTGTGCTCGACAACATGATCTGCGGTAACTTCGCAGCGACTGATGGTGCGGGTATAGGTCATCTGGGTCTGAGTTCAGGCGGTCGGATTAAAGATAACAAGGTCATCTTTAATCAGTCTTTCCGTCAAATGCCAGGCTTTGAAACCGATGGTGGCGGTATCCTGGTTGCTGGTATGGATTCACAGGGAGCGCTTGGTCTGAGTGAAGGTTCTGGTCATGTGTTTATCGATCGCAACCTGATTCAGGGCAACCAGGCAGGTGCTGGTGACGGTGCAGGTATCGCCTTACGTCGTACCAATGGACTGGATATTGCGGCTGACCCCGCCAATAACCTGCCCCGTACGCCCTGGTGGCTGGTGCGTATCACCAATAACACTATTGTGAATAACGTAGCGGGTCTGGCTGGTGGCGGTATATCTCTGAAGGATGCGCTGAGAGTTGAAATCGAAAACAACACCATTGCCAACAATGAGACGACTGGTACAGCAGGCGGTGCCTTTCAGCTCGGTGGTACACCTGGTCAATCGGCACCACATACTGCAGGTATTGCTTCGTACGGGCTTGAAACCCTGGCTGGTGTTTCTACCAGTACCATCAACCGCTTCAATAAGGCCTACTCAAACCCACTGTTGCAAAGCAATATCATCTGGCACAACAAGCAAAGCTACTTTGTGTTAAGTGCTGATGCCAATATTGCTGGTAGTTCGCTGGTGGATGCTGGATACAGTGATCTGGGCGTAGTTAATGTTCCGGGTACGCTGGATCAGATTCGCTGGAGTCTGGTAACCGATGCTACTACTGGAAACGGTGGTGTAGCTTACCCTGCTGGCTGGCACATTCAGGATGACACCGACATCGTAGCTGGTGATCTATTTGTGGCTCCATACCTGAACAGTAACCCGGGTCTCAATCCAAAGCAGGTCGAGTTCCAGACTATGATGGTAGCCCCGGCACTGGATGAGGGCGGTAACTGGATAGATGTACGCTACGCACCCTTGTCCATCAACGATGTGGATGGGCTGAATAACGCTATTGACGTTCCATCCGACTACCACCTGACTGCTACTACAGTGGCGATAGACGCGGGCAATCCGAGACGTGGACGTCGCGGCGATGGTCTTGACATCGACCTGCAGCCTGGTGTTGTTGACAGCGCGGCCTACATTGGTTCAGCAGTTGATCAAGGTTCAGACGAGGTGCAGCAATGAAAAGTCAATTCATACACAGTTTGGATAAGGTAAACATTAAAACCGTGAGGTACGGAAAAATGAAAACTTTCTTGAAATACGGGAGCTGTGCTTCGCTACTTGCGATGCTTATGTTACCGGTCTCACCCGTACAGGCCTCGGTCTTCGTGCAGTGCCCGGGTGATACAGATGGTGATGCCACCTGGAATAGTCCAGGTGAAACACAGCCAGATAACGTGGTCTGCATGCACCTGAGTAGTGGTGACGGTTATGCCAATATGGCTGATGGCTATCGACAGTATATCTTTGGCTTCGGTGATTTGACTGGTGTGCCCCCCGAAGATGCTGGCGATGCGGGCATTCTTAATGCCCAGATCTCGGCGCCGACTATCCAGTTGAGGCAGGGGGAGGAGTTTTACCTGACCCTGACCAACACCGGTATGCTCGAGCGCCCTGATCTATTCGATGGGCATAGCGTGCATTTTCATGGTTTTCCAAATGCCTCCAGTGTGTTCGACGGGGTACCCGATGCCTCTATCGCGATCAATATGGGGGCTTCGATGACCTATTTCTACAACATAGTGGAGCCGGGAACATACCTCTACCACTGCCACGTAGAGGCGGCGGAGCACATGCAGATGGGTATGCAGGGTAACCTGTATGTTCATCCTGCACAGGATGGCACAGCCTATGATTATCCATCACGTGATGGAACCATCAGAAGCTATACCAAGTTCGCCTATAACGATGCTGATCCAGTGAATGGTACGGGTGATCCCGGATCTACCGGCTACGATGTGGAATATCCACTACAGCTGATAGCTTTTGATCACAACTTTCATGACAAGCATATCGCGGTGCAACCTTTGCCGTTCGCAGAGATGAAGGATGATTATCATATGTTTAATGGTCGTGGCTACCCGGCTTCGGTTCAGCCAGCTGACTATTATGTTACCAATCCAGGGGCTGCACAGACGACTATAGGCACTCGTATAGCCGATCTGGTTAATGGACAGGCTATTACTGATGGCTGGAAGCAATCTGGAACTGAGTCAACTAACACACAGCCTTACTCGTCCAAAATAACGGTTGCAGCGGGTCAAAAGCTGTTGCTGCGTATCACAAACCTGAGTATCACCAACTTCCATACAGTGACGGCTTTAGGATTGCCGATGAAGGTCATCGGTCAGGGTGGTCGTGAAATGGTGGATAAGTATGAAACTTCTTCGGTGAATCTGGGTGGTGGTGAAGCCTATGACGTCATCATTGATACCATGGGTATAACGCCTGGAACATACTTTGTATATACCAACGAGCTGCACCAGTTGAGTAACAGAGAAGAAAGTTTTGGTGGCGCGATGACAGAAATTGTCGTCACTCCAGCGATTTAATTTAGGAGAATATGATGAATATCTTTAAATCATACCGAAAAACGGGGGTCGCCCTGGCAGCGGTTTCCCTGATGACTCTGTCATTCGGTGTTCAGGCTGAGATTCAAGGCATACAAGGACCCGTGTTCGATCTGTATGCCAAGCAATTTCAGATTGCAACACCCGATGGTGACAGTATCCGCATGTGGGGTTTTGGTACAAAGGATGCGACAACAGGGGTGATAACACCTCAGTATCCGGCGCCAACATTGTTTGCTAATGAAGGCGACACCATTTCTATAACGGTGCATAACATCGATATCCCTCAGCAGGTAGCCCTGGCATTTCCTGGTCAGGGGGCACAGACCAAGACCTGTAATATAGGTAATCCTTTTTCGGTTTCTGGCTGTTACGAGCTAACTGCTGAAAAGCTGAATGTTGTTCCTGCCAGCGATAATGGCGTACATTCCATTACTTACAGCTTTACCGTCAGGCCGGGTACCTATATGTATCAGGCTGGGGTAAACCCTCAAATCCAGATGGATATGGGGTTGGTCGGTGCGCTGATAGTTCGTCCAACCATGCAGGTTGGCGATTTAACTACGCCTGACTATCATGCGGTTGGTCTGGCCTACGATAACGCAGCTACGGTTTATGACAATGAGTTTCTGTTCTTCCTGAGCGAGATGGATCCCAAGCTGCATTATCTGGCGGAACTGGATCAGGTGGAAAACTTCGATAATGCTGCTTACAGCAGTACATTGTTCTTCATCAATGGTCGAAACTCTCCCGATACCCTGGCAGGTGATTTCATTCCGCAGCTACCC
Source organism: Gammaproteobacteria bacterium (assembly GCA_050295575.1). Lineage (GTDB taxonomy): Bacteria > Pseudomonadota > Gammaproteobacteria > JACNJF01. The sequence continues at coordinate 16,157 of JBNKPX010000006.1, forward strand.
AATCAGCCTTACGGTTCGATTGTTGGCATGCATCCTGGGCAAAGGATATTACTACGCGTGTTGAATGCCGGTCGTAACCAGCATCCATTGCATCTGCATGGTAACCATTTCAAGCAGATTGCGCGTGATGGCTATCTGATCGGTCCACGTGATGCTATTACGGGTAACCTGATTAAGTTGAGCCCGGTTGTGAACTACACCCTTGGAGCAGTACAAAGCTCTACCAGTGACCTTATCTTTGAGTGGACAGGAAAGGGACTAGGCTGGGATATGTACGGTAAACCGCATGTCTCTGCTACTCATCCCAATACCTGTACCGATGTGCAAAACAACTATAGCCATGCACCAGAGCCGGATGGTTATGACGACACTTATTTTGAATGGTGTGGTTTAGCCGGTGATCCGGTCCCCACTGACCATGGCCAGGAGCTTCCTGTAGTACTGCCTGAAAATCTGGATCTTGCCTTTGGTGGATTCTGGGGTGGAAGTCCTTACCTGGGAAGTACAGGTACATTACCAGTCGGTGAGGGTGGACTTAACCCAGCAGGCGGCATGGTGTTTATGTGGCACTCTCATTCTGAGCGTGAGTTGACCAATAACGATATCTATCCTGGCGGCATGCTGACCATGATGATCCTGAGCCCTTATTAGGAGAAACAAAATGAAACGTTCAATCATATCCGCCGCAATTCTGGCTGCTATGGGTTTAGGTACGGCAACATCTGCCTCCGCTCTTACACTGGATCTGTGTGCTGGAGAATTCGAGATAACCTCTCAGTCTATAGATGGTAATACTACGCCGATTAAAATGTGGGGTTATGCGCTGGGAACCATGACTGCTGGTGCCTCTGCCAGTGGCATGGTTTGTGTCAATAAACCGACTGCGCCAGGTCCGCGCATAACGGTCCCTGTGGGTGATCCAGAACTGGTGATTCATTTGCATAACGCTTTACCACGAGCTACCTCTTTGATTATTCCTGGCACGGTAAAGGTTGGTGCGAATGCAATGACTCCTGTTTTCTTTACCGATAACAAATTAAACCAGCGGGTCCGTTCGTTTGATAAAGAAGTAGCACCGGCAGGCATGGAAACCTATAGCTGGTCAAACCTCCAACCCGGAAGTTATATGTATCAATCGGGAACGCATCAGCAGGTTCAGGTTCAGATGGGGCTTGCTGGCCCTGCGACCAAGGACTTTGCTGCGGGTCAGGCATATGCAGGAGCCAATTCTGTATACGCACAGGATACCCTGTTGATCTATAGTGAGATCGATCGAGTGATCCATGATGGAGTGGCTGCTGGCCAATATAACGAGAGTGATATGCAGAGCACGGTGCACTATGCACCCAAGTACTTCAACCTGACGATTGTCAATAATGGGTTGACTGGTTCAGCATTGTTCAATGATGTGCTGGTGTGGAAGATGCCACCAAATCAGCGTCCATTAGTGCGTATGTTTAATGCCAGTAGCAAGATTCATGTACCTACGGTACTGGAAGCCGGTTTTGACGTGATTGCTGAAGATGGCAAGCAATATCCTAATGTGCATAAGGAATATGCGGTTGCCCTGCCTCCGCTGAAAACCAAGGATGCATTTTTGAATATCACTGGTGAAGGCTTCGCTTTTGGACCATTTTTTCCACCCGTTGGGTCATCCTTCCGCCTGACTGATGCAGCGATGTCGGTGAGTAATCCGATACCAGCTACCGGGGCGGTATTAGCTCTTGCTGAGCATCATGAAATCGCTAACGGCAGTGACAACGGTATGGTTGTTCATATCGAGATCGAACCTCAGCCAGGCTATAGCAGTACTACACCATTGACCGATGCAACTATGATAGCCAGGCGTGATGAAGCTCAGGTCGATGAAGGTGGAATGGTTAATATCAATGTCGTTGGCAATGATTTAAATGCTACTGGTGCCGTGTTGACTGTCACTTCTGCACCCAAGCATGCTGAAAGCTATACCATCAACGGTGGAACTATCAGTTATCAGCATGATGCAACTGAAGCGGGCAGGGATTCATTGATCTACACACTCACCAAAGGTACAGAGGTTTCATCTGCTGCTGTGGTGATTGCAGTGAATTCATCCAACGATGCGCCTATAGCAAATCCTGATAGCGCTACAGTGAAAGTGGGTCAAACTGTTGAAATCCGTGTAACGGATAACGACACCGACGCGGACTCACGAGAGCTTAAGGTTCTATCAGTTGATGCTAGTGGTTTAAGCAATGCCCAGTTAGTCAGCTTTGTTGATAAAGCAATTACCGTAACCGGTGTTACTGCGGGCGATGCTGAAACAATGAGCTACGTGGTATCGGATGGTGACGGTGGTTTAGCTACCGGTCAGCTAACGCTCTCAGTGGTAGACGCAACTAGCGGTACGGGTGGTATCTATGGTAGTGGCAATAATGGTAGCGGAACGGGTGCTGGTACGACCGGTAGCAAGCCTGAAACCAATGAAGACAAGTTCGAAGTGCATGAGCACGGTATCTACAGCACCGTGGGTAACAAGATCCTGGGTGTACTGGCGAACGACATCGAGAATGGCGGTAAGGTAAGTCCTACTCTGGCTATCTACCCTGAGCATGGTTCGGTTGAAATGTTTGAAGATGGTACTTTCGTGTATACGCATGATGGTTCCGAATCTAGCGAAGATGGCTTTACCTACGAGGTTTACAATGACTTTGGTTCCACCAAAGGCGAAGTGGAGATCAAGATACTGCCTAAAATGGATCCACCAAGAACCAATAATGACAAGGCTAGAACCAATGTGGATACACCAGTTACTATCGATATCCTGAGAAATGACAAGGATAAAGATAGCAACAAGAGAGCAGCAACTATTGTGATTGATGTCTCTAGTGTATCTCCTGGTGCTAAAGTTGAGGTAGTAAATCAGAGGGTTGTCTACACTCCTGCACCCGGTTTCTCCGGTAGAGACAGTTTTAAATATAGTCTGAAAGACGATAAAACTGGAGAGGCATCACATCGATCTGCAAGGGTTAGTGTGAAAGTGAAAAGCCATCATAAACATGACGATTAACCTCAAAAGTTAATCAATTGAATTAACTGTGCAGGGACGCACGGGAGATTCATTTATTAATCTCTAACACATATTTTTCTTTTTCTTGCCAGGGCCTGTTAACACTAATAAACATGGATACATTCGATATATGCAGCAAGGTTGTTCCTGAGCTCCTGCTTTATCGCTTTATTCTTTTACTGTAGCTTTAATATCTGTCACTATGATTCGAAATATTCCAACATATAGTAGTTTTGAAGATCTGTCGAAAGAAGATATGAGCGCAGAGAATCCAGCAACTGAAAGCGGTCAGAGTTTTTTATTCCCTGATGATGAGCTTCAGTTTGTTCAGTCATTACATGCAAAATCCATCCTGTCGAAAGGCGATCTCAAGAAAATAGAGATGCTGCTTAAGTCAGGCAAGACCGATCTTTCGGTTGTCCAGTTAGTTTTAAGTTTAGGTCTGATATCAGAAAGTGATTTGCTCAATCATCTTTCGTCATTAGGTCGTATGCGCATTCTACAGCCTGAAGATTATCCTGATGAGCTTTATGCGAGGGCTACTTTTAATGCGCAGTTTCTCAAGCAGTATCAGATGGTAGTGATTTCTGACTCCGATGAGATCATGGAAATCTGTATTAATGATCCCTTTGCGCGTGGTCTGCAGCAGGCACTTTCCTTTGCTATCGGTAGCAAATTTCTAAAAATTCGTCTTGGTTTTAAAAAGGATATCGAAGAGGCGCTGGAGCGTATTCTGATGACCAAGGCCGAAGCATTTTCGAATGATAAATTCGATGAGATAGACGCCGTATTACTGGATCGGGATATACAGCAACTAAAAGAACTGGCCAGTGAAGCGCCGGTTATCAAGGTGGTTAACACCATTATCAAGGAAGCAATTCTAAAGAATTCTTCGGATATACATCTAGAGCCACAAAGCCATCAACTTAAGGTACGTAATCGTATCGATGGCGTTTTAATTACAGTACGTGAGGTGCCGGTCAACATGGCGGCGGCTGTCGTATCCCGTATCAAGATTCTGTCAGATCTGGATATTGCCCAGCGCCGAGTTCCGCAGGATGGTCGATTGAATATGAATATCGACGGTCAGGATGTGGATATCCGTGTTTCCATTATGCCGACCATTCATGGTGAAAGTGTTGTACTCAGGTTGCTGTACAAGAAATCGATTAACTTTGATTTTAACAGCCTGGGCTATTCAGAATATAACCAGAGTCGTATCTTCCAGATGCTGAATAAGCCACATGGCCTGATTCTGGTGACTGGCCCAACGGGAAGCGGAAAATCAACTTCCCTGTATGCGATGCTGCAACAGATTAATGATTCGGAAAAGAAGATTGTTTCGGTAGAAGATCCTGTCGAATACAAGATTGAAGGCATAAACCAGGTTCAGGTTAACCCCGAGGTTGGGGTGAGTTTCTCCAATGCCCTAAGAGGTATTGTGCGACATGATCCGGAAGTGATTATGGTGGGTGAGATGCGTGACTCGGAAACCGCAGGCATTGCCATCCGTGCCTCCATGACCGGGCATTTAATTCTTACTACCCTGCATACCAATACGGCTATCTCAAGTATTGATCGTCTGATGGATCTGGGTGTGGAAAAGGCGTTTGTATTTTCTGCCCTGATCGGTGTGGTAGCGCAAAGACTGGTACGGAAACTATGTGATCAATGTAAGGTGCCAGTGCAGTCTTCTTTGATTACATTACATACAGAAACTGGAGATGCCAGCATTACAGATCAGATGGGTTGTTACGAGCCGGTAGGCTGTGAGCATTGTAATGGCACCGGGTATAAAGGTCGTTTATCGATCTGTGAAGTGATGATATTAAATGATGATTTTCGCTCCGAGGCTTTGTCTGGTCACAGCAATATGCAACAACTGGCCTGGAAGCATGGCATGCGCCCGATGGTGGTCGATGGGTTTGAAAAAGTAAAATCGGGACAGACGACTGTTGACGAATTGTTCCGCATGGTTCTGGAGTAATTGTGTATAAATACCAGGCCTTGAATAACAAGGGGGAGTTTGTTGAAGGAGAGTTAAGTCTGTCCAGCGAAGAGCGGGTTGTGGAAGAATTGCTCAAACTTAATTATGTTCCCATCAAGGTTAGCAGCGTAAAACCTGAAAAAACTATTTCTCTCAAACTTTCCATAAAAGACAGGTTTGAGGTCCAGCAGTTTTTTGAAAATCTCTATGATTATCTGGATTCAGGTTTATCTATCGATAAGGCGTTGGAGCTAGAAGCCAGAGGTATGGATCACTCAAGCGGGCAGGACATGATCGTCGAATTACTCGATCAGGTTCGTCAGGGAGGCAGCCTTTCGGAAGCGATGAAATCGCAGCCTGAATATTTTACTTCTTTGCACACGGGTATTGTTCAGGTAGGTGAAGAAACCGATTCGCTTACTGAATCGTTCCAACTACTTTCTTCACTCATCAGTGATCTCAATGAGTTTAAGCAAAAGATAAAATCCGCGCTGGTTTACCCGATGATCCTGACTGCTGTCATGTTTCTCTCCATCCTGATTTTATTTGGTCTGGTGATACCGCGCTTTGAAGCTTTATTTGTCAGTATGGGTATAAAAATGGAAGGTTTAACCGGCTTTATCGTCGGTATATCGAATGTATTGACCGAACAGTATCAACTGCTGCTGATTGCTTTACTGGGGATCATTATGTTGATGCGTAACCTGGCTGGTCGATTTAAGCAGGATATAAAATTTACCGGTTTTTTGCTCAGTCTGCCCATGATTGGTGACATGATTAAGCAATATAACCTGTATCTGATTTCGAGGATTCTTTCGATACTGCTGGCAAAGAATATTACCGTGCTGAAATCGCTGGAATATGTCAGGGATGCTATCGCGAATCTTGTATATAAAAAAGAGATAGACAGCATGGCCCTTGAAATCAATAAAGGGACAGCAATGAACAATGTGTTTAGTAGCAGCTTATTCAGTCAGCATTTCATTTATATTGTCACCATAGGTGCAGAAACAGGACGCCTTGCCGAATCATTTTCCAAGCTTGCGAAGTTTTACTATAAACAGCTGGATGTTCGTATCAGGGCACTAATGGTTTATGTAGAGCCCATCATTATCATGGTACTGGGCCTGGTGGTCGGTATGATAGTGGTGACTATGTTGCAGGCTATTCTCAGCATCAATGAGTTGGTAGTTTAGTAATTCTATATGGCTGCAGACGGTGTTAATTTAATCAAAGAACTGGAAAAGAAATGAAACAGAGAACAGCAGGTTTCACCCTGGTCGAATTACTGGTGGTGTTAATTATTCTGGGGCTGGTTGCGAGTATTGCAGGCCCTAATGTTATGAAGTATCTGGGCAGTTCAAAATCTAAAACTGCCAGGCTACAGTTAAAGGAGATTGAGTCATCCGTCGAGCTTTTTTTCCTCGACACCGGACGCTATCCACCGAATGATCCGGGACTGAAGGCTCTGGTTAATAATGATGCTTCGATTGCGGGATGGAGTGGTCCCTATTTCAAAAGTGGACAGATTCCGCTTGATCCCTGGGGTAACAATTACCTGTACCTGTCACCCGGAGAGCATGGGCCTTTCGATCTGATGAGCCTGGGAGCTGATAACCAGCCAGGTGGTGAAGGTGATGACAAGGATGTGACTAACTGGGCGCAATGATATGCGTAAAACCGGCTTTACTCTGGTTGAAGTTCTTGTTGTTCTAACCATAGTTTCGGTGGTGGTCGGATCTATCAGTTATGTCGTCATTGGTGGAGGAAATGATTTAAAGTCAGTGTCTCAGGATATTGTTCAGTCAATGCGACTGTTACAGCAAAGATCCATACGCGATGACAGGCCCTACCAGATCGAGATCGATCTGAATGCCAATACTATCAGTTTTCTGGAAAAGGAAATTGCTATCCCTGAAGCTTTTTCTGTCACGGTAAAAACAGCTGCAAGTCAGGTAATAGAGGACAGGCTGGTCGGTATGACCTTTTTCCCCGATGCAAGCTCTACCGGAGGTTCGATTGTGCTGGAATCGGATAAGGAAGCCTATGAAATAATGGTGGTCTGGATTTCTGGAAAAATTCAAACCAGCTACCGTAGTAAATCTTCCTGATGAGAGGCTTTAGTTTGTATACCCATCACGCCACCTCAAATCATCAAAACGGTATGACGCTACTGGAAGTGATGGTGGGTTTTGTGATCTTTAGTGCATCGCTGGTAGCTATTCTGGACTATGTGTCCAATCAGATATATCTGAACCATTTAACAGAAAAAAACCAGCACAAAGTTCGTCTGATTTATGACTATTCCCTGACCCAGGAGATGGGGGTAGATGCGCAGCAGTCTTTTGCATCAACCCTGACCGATTTCAATCTTTCATTTGATTCGACGGTTATAGATTCCTTCGAAAGCAGAAGAGGGAATATGGTGTTAACTAAAACCATAATCTCTGTTGAGGACGGGGGCAGTTCCTATGACTGGTCTATCTATGAAATTAACTAGCAGGATAGTGTGGGCCAGATGAACCTCAGACCCTCAGTATGCATAAAATCAGGACAGTGTATTCAGCAAGGTTTTACGCTGGTTGAAATGCTGGTTTCGCTGGTACTTAGTGCAATTATATTTGTCAGTGCTTACCAGGTAATCTCCAACCTGATCCAGTATCAGGTTCGTTATAACGAAAATAGTGAAAGGCAGATGGATCGCCTGTTGCTGAGAAGTATGATTGGCCAGATTTTAAGTAAGGGGCTACATCAGTCTGATCTTTATTTTAAGATACAGAAAAATCCATTTTTTAAAGGTAATTCGGATTCCATTCAAATTATCTCAAGAGCATACAGTGATCATTTTGATGTGCCTGGATATCGCATTTACAGTCTATCGGTAAATAACAATGAATTGTTTGTCAGTTATAAGCGTTTTGATGAAGAGTCGGTATTTGGTGAAGCGGTAAAGCAAACCAGTGGTATCAGAATAGAGAAGATAGGTTTTAGATATTATCTTGATGGCGAATGGCTGGATCGATGGAGTCAGGTAGATAGCATTCCAAAGCTGGTAAAAGTAATCATAACCCTGCCTGATAATAATACCTTTGAATGGGTCAATCAGACAGGGCAGGCATGATGTTTGTACGGCGCACAAGAAGATGTAGTCAGGGCTCAATTTTGCTGTATGTGTTATGGATTCTGGTGGTTATATCAGCACTTGCTTTTAAATTATCTTCTGCTTCCAGAGTGGTCATGACCAAACAGGTTTCAGAGGTCAGTCAGATCAAAAAAAAACTGCAACTAAGATCTGCAATACAGTTCGCCCGCTTTAAAATAAACAGTAATAATTGGGAAAATATAAAATTTGAACAAAATTTGAACGACCAGCGGATTTCTATACAGATTTATAATGAATCCGGCTTTGTCTCGCTCTATGATCTGAGTAGTCAGTCACTAAAAAATGTACTCGATAGCGCTAACATAAGCAGCGATGGTCTGGGTGATTTTAAGTATCTGGTCGAAGAAAAAAATCTGCGGTTTAATGACTTTGCAGAGTTAACCCAGTTTGAAGGTATAACAGAACAAGAGGTGAACGCGTTAATTCCTTATGTGAGTATCTACCATGAGGATGCAGTTAACCCAGACAAGTCTCCGGCATCGGTTTTATTGAAGCTAGAAGGCGTTGACCAGTATCGGGTGAATAAAATAATAGAAAGCACTGATGCGGAAGAAAAAAAGGTGCTCAGGAAGGAGGTTGTAGAGATTCTTAAGTCGCATAATTTTGCCACCTCCGAGAATGAAACTAATTATTTTCGCTTACACATTTCGCTAGATTCCCGTTTATACAGGGTATTTCTACGATATGACCGGCGCAGTAAAGGTTTTGTTGTGGTGAATATGATTTCCCCGGTTGATATCTCCAGGGAAGTTCTGGATAAGTCATCCTGAAGTATCAGGGTTTATCAAATAAACATGATTGGGCTAGAAATTAATGATGAAGTTTCAAAGTTGTAACAAGATTCAATTCGTTTTGGTTTTACTAATATTGACCATCATGACAGCGGTATCAGCAGACAATGCTGAACCGAAAACTATCGATCTTGAAAAGGACTGGGGAGTACAGCCAGTGATGCTTAGAGTATCGGCAGGCGGTTATATGATTGAATTTCGCTATAAGATACTGGATACAGAAAAGGCCCAGATATTTACCAGCAAAAGTGAAAAGGATTTTCCATTCCTGCTATCCATGAAGAGTCGAGTCAGGTTAGGTGTGCCATTTGGCACCACTGTTGGCTACCTTAAATCTAACCGGAAATTTCTGAAACAGGGCAAGAATTACATCACCATGTTCTCCAATATAAATCGTCATATGTTACCCGGAGATCAGGTAAAAATTCAGATCAGTGATCAAGTCTCTGAAGTACTCACTATTGAGAAATAATTATGCGTATTCTACTTTCCCTGGTGTGTCTTATGCTGTCCCTGCCGTCTGCGCAGGCTCAGGTTGTGTTACAAAAATCTTCCAATATTGCTGGGCATTATATTATCTCTTTTGTCACTAAAGAGCGCCCGCTTCTGGGCCGAAACTCGGCAAAAAGCCAGCGCCAGCAGCAAATGATTGCCTTGCGTGCTGAACTGGATAAATACCTGGATAATTTAAAGAATGATCTCTCCAGTACCGACCTGAAAATTACGCATAAACTCTGGTTACGTCAGGCAGCCGCAATCACTATTTCACCTCAATATGAACCCAAATTGAAAGCTCTGGACTATGTGATTGATGTGAAACTTGATCAACACTATAAAGTTGAAACACTAGGTGATCTTACGTCAGGTGATTACGTGGCGGATCAACTAGAGCGAGTTGATTTAGATGATCTTTGGAGTGCAGGTTACCGTGGTCAAGGTGTAGTTGTTGCGATACTGGATACAGGTGTCGATTACAATCACGTGGATTTGAAGAGCCGCTGGCGGGGTGGGAGTAATAGTTGGTATGACCCCTATGGTGGTCTGTCAAACGTTCCTAAAGACTATCTGGATAATAGAGGTGTTGCACATGGGACAGCTGTAGCTAGTGTAGTTTTAGGGGGTAACAAGAGTGATATTTCTAGCGAACTTCCTTATGGCCCAAAATATCTGGGTATTGCACCCCATGCCCAATGGATTGCAGCTCGGGTTTTGGATGATCAAAATACTCTAGAGAGTGCTATTATCGCCTCCCTGCAATGGGTGCTGGATCCAGATGGCGATCCCTTAACTGATGACGCTCCCGATATCATTCAGAATTCATGGGGTATAGCAAGTCTGGATAATCCCTGTAGAAACCCTTTTGCAACGGAGTTGGCCGCTATAGATTCGGCTGGCATAGATCTTGTGTTTGCAGTAGGCAATTTTGGTGCAGGCAACGCAGCTTCTTCTTTTACGATTCCGGCATTTGATAATCATGTTATTTCAGTTGGCGCAATTAACTCAAATAACACAATTTATGATGAAAGTAGTCGAGGCCCAAATACATGCAACAATAACTCCACAACGCCAATTCCTTCTGTTGTAGCTCCTGGTGTTGATATATGGGCTGCAGATTCGACAAATGGAGGAGCGACGAGCAGATTAGGTTCAGTGACACAATTGAAAGGAACATCAATAGCATCCCCTATGGTTTCTGGTGCTCTGGCCCTTTTACGTAGCAAATACCAGGCTAATAACCACCTGAGTTATCGTCAGTCTCTGTTTGACACAACCATTCAGTTAGGATCAAGCAAAGAAGATTATGACTTTGGACGTGGCCTGGTGCAGGCAAGTGCTGCCGCAGATGTATTACAAACAGCGACTACTGTAACTTCCCCCACTGTTAGCGTCAAACCTTCCGAAGTAAATTTCAGCACGGCTAAATATGTTTTTGCCGAGAATACTTCTCCAGCAACGGTCAGCATTACTGTTTTACGATCTGGTGACATAAGCAATGCGGCTTCAGTTACAGTGGTTTCAACTGATGGTACGGCTATCTCTGGCAGCGATTATGTGGCGGTAAATGAAGAGCTGAGTTTTGCTGAAAACGAAAGCCAGAAGACGATTGATATAACATTGATTGATGATTTCGACTCTGAAGGAGATGAAACCTTCAGCCTTAAGTTTGTTGTGCCTTATTCGAATGTTTCCCCCGGTTCACGTACCTTACCTATAGTTATTACTGACGATGAAAAAGCCGCAGAGGATGCCACTGTCGGTGGTGCTGCTATCAGTGTGACATATCTGTTGTTGATGTTGATGCTACTGTTTACTGGATTTGTGCTCCGTCAATTAATGCCGGGTAAAAAATTAAGCGCATGAGATATTTGTTTTCCCTTTTCCTGTTGTTGCTGGTATTTCAACAATCCTTTGCGATGAGTGAAGGTGAGTCGATTTACATGACCGGCATCGATGCACAGGGAAACAGGGTGCCTGCGGTACTTAATGATCTGGCTTCGGATTCAGCGCTGGGCTGTGTCAACTGTCATCGCGAATCCGGTCTTGGTAGCTCTGAATCAGGACGTACCTATCCCCCTGTTTCCTGGCGTTTTCTGGGGCGCAACCAGCCGGAGGATGATTCTTCACGCTTTTATCATATACAGAATAAACGTAAGGCCTATGACGCAGATAGCTTTTATCGCTTGCTGACTACAGGCATAAATTCCAATGCTGAGGTAGCTGATGGCCTGATGCCAAAATATGCGTTAACCCGTCAGCAAAGCGATGAGTTGATCGCCTATCTTAAGACCATTAATAGCAGCGACGATGCTGGCGTAGATGGCGATGTGATTCGTATTGCCACTATTGTGGATAAGCGTTTACCCGAGTTGGAAAGAGAGCAGCATATTGCTTTTTTACAAGGTTTGTTTGAGATGAAAAACGGACTGACTCGAGGAGAGTTACGACGTAAAGCTCATTCCCCGGTACAGAAGATTCCTCAGTATGAGTCATTCCGAAATTGGGAGCTGGTGGTTTGGGAGTTGCCGGAAGATACTGCGCTATGGTCAGTCAAACTGCAGGAATACTATCAACAGAATCCGGTTTTTACTGTGCTTCGACCGATGGTAGAAGATGACTATGCAATAGTAGGCGAGTTCTGTACCAGCAATAAACTGAGCTGCTTCTTCCCTTCGGGTAAAAACCTGCCCGCAGGTGATTTTTATAATTTCGTATTCCGTAATAGTGAAAAGCAGCAAGTCGATTATATCGCAAGTCAACAGCGAAAATTCTCGGGGCGTTTGCTGTATATCGATCAGAAAGGAGATATACAGAGGCTGACTTCTTCGATGACGAATATCCCAGTAGCAGAAAATATATCCCTGGCTGAGCTACAGACCCAGTATGCCAGTTATTGTACCGAAGAAGCTGTGCTTCTGCTTAAGGCAGATATAGATCGTGCATCTGTATTGGAGAGGCTTAAATGTCCGCTTGATGCAAAATTGATTATCAAGCTAATACAGGGTGACTCTATCAATTATCGCTCGATAGTTGATTTTATGCGGGAGAATCCAGCTAGCCAGGTTTGTTGGATTAGTGATTATGCTAAGGTTTTAAAACGTAATTTTCGTAGAATAAGAGTCAATGCCATGGTGAGTCGGTTTAACATCAAGAATCCTGATGAGGAAGAGCTGGCAAAAACTTTGTTTGCTTATGGCCTGTTCAGCGATTCGCTGCATAAGATGGCGGGTAATTTTTCAAGAATTTATATGATAGAAATCATAGAACATATGCTCAATAGTTTTCTGAATTACACGTATTTTTCCTCTATTAGCGGAGCGCCTTATCAGCGATATATAGTCGGACCTTTAGAGGAATACTGTCCAGCAGGTGAGAGAGAGTGAAGGTAAATATTCTCCCCATAGCCGGTAAGTATTTTAACTGGTGGACTAGCACGCTTAAATCCTGCCTGCCTGCCCCTGCGCATAAGTTATTTAAAAAATATAACCGGGATGTGGAACTGATAATCCAGCATCAGAAAGATGGTATCTATTTACAGGATGGTAGCGGTCGAGTGATCGATTCAATCTCAACCATCGATATTGATGATGACAATAATGAAGGCCTGGATGTCAACCTGTTCGAGGCGCAAGGGGAGGAAGAGGCTGAAGTCGATGCTACTCATAGAGGCCTGTACGATCGTACGGAGGTTATTCATCATGATTTCAAGAGAAGGGAGCCAGCTATATCAGAAAATGAGTTGGACGAAGTCGATCTGACCATCGATAACGATGCCACCATTGTGCTCAACAGGGATGATAAAACGGTACGTTTACTGGGCCAGGTTTCAGAGGATGATACCATCGTGATTCAGGATGATCAGGGAACCCTGCTGAATCTGGATTCGGACTCATCGACTGGACAGGATGGGGATAGTACCGTTCTGTATTACAGTGATCGAGGTAGAATTCGTGCTGTAGAGGCTAAAAAAGATCCTGCACTTGAACAGAATATTGATTTCAACCTGTTAACGGATAATCCGAAGAAAGAAAAACAGGAAGCTACGGGAGAAGATTTTAATCTGGCAGCCGGGTTGCTATCGAAATATCCAGGAAATAAAAAATGCCTGTACCTGATTCCTGATGACCAGATTTTTTCACTGGTCTTGAATTACCCGGTAGAGGTGCTGGAAAATATTGAAAATGTATTACGTTATGATCTGGAAAAACATATACCACTAAGCTTTCAGGAGATACGTTTTTTTTATGCCTTAAATATCAAGTCAGGCACAGGAAAGGTGGATGTGGAAGTCATTGTTATCAAGTCTACAGTGTTTGATTTGCTAGAGTCAGCGTTTGATTCTGAACGTCAGCGCGAAATTATTTGTACAACCCGCTATTTCTATCAGCACTACGGCACAAAAATAAATATGCTGGGCAATCGTAAGGGTGAAAGCCGCAATACATGGTTGACTGTGGGGAATATGCATACAGCAATTAATGTCATTCTGCTGCTGGGTGTGTTTGTGCTGCCTTATCAGTTGCATTATAGCCAATTGGCTGAGATTCAACCAAAGTCAAGTGCAGAGATTAGTAAGGCTGGAAAAATTGTTTCGACCATTAATCAGCTAAATGCTGAGATACAAATCGGTGAGAAATTAAATACGCAGATCAGTAAGGATCGCCGTATGGTGGAATTGCTGGCTCAGCTGAGTGAGCATATTGCAACGGATGCCTGGATATCGAGATTTAGCTATAAAAATGGTGAGCTCAAACTGAAAGGTGAAGCAGTTTCTGCAACCAGTGTATCAGATGATTTAAATAACACAGGATTATTTGAAAGCATCAAGTTTATTTCGTCGATAATTAAAAATCCAAATACGAAAAGGGAGGCTTTTGAGCTGTCGCTAAAAGTAAAGTCTGATGCATAATCTTTTCGGCAACCAGAATGTAGATAAAATTATCGCCCTGACGATACTGGCGCTATTGTTGGTGATATCATATTTGCTGTTTTCCAATCTATATCTTTCAGGGTTGAGTGAGCTTAAATCGGAGATTGAATTGAGCCGGAAAAAAACCGGTAAAGTGGATGGTATTCTTGCTAATGAAAAAAAATATCAGCAGGAAATTAATAAGATAAAAAGTGAGTATAAGCAGTCGAGAAATTTTCTAAATAGCAATCAGCCGTCTACTGCTTCATCAGAAGTTCAAAATAAAATCAAACGTATTATTAATTCTACTTCCAGGGCAAAAATTATCTCGCTGAAACCGTTTCCGGTGATACAGCATGAGGGATATAGTGAAGTGTCTGTTGAGATTCGTATGAAGGATATAGGACACAAGGAAATCAGGAAAATGCTGTATGCTATTGAAAGTCAATTACCGCTGATTATCATCAAGGAGCTGGATATCACGCGTACGCAGTATTCCTACAAATCAATTCTTGGTGCTGCGGCAAAAGATAAAAATGATTTAAATGTTACTCTGGTGGCGAGTGGGTTTTTCAGGGGGGCACGTAATCAATGAGAACCGAAGTCAGGCGACCTAAGCCATGAAATTAATTTTCTCAGCAATTATGCTCGTGGTTATTGCTTTAGTGTATCTTTACCTGGCTGATTCATTATCAGAAAAACCAACAGTCACTCATGAATTAAATCTTGATTTGGGTAAATCCCGGGCTGCTGTCAAGAAGCTGGAAAGTATCAGTCATTATAATTCGATTATTGATCGACCATTATTTGTTGAAGAACGACGATTTGAAGAAGAAAAAAAGCCGGTAACAATCGTCAAACCTGTGGCAGTTATTGAAAAATTAAATGTTAAGGCTTTGGGTATTGCTCTTTCTGGTGAAGGGCTCATAGCCGTTTTGACCGATAAAAAAAATGGGAAAACCTTAAGGATGAGAATAGGTGAAAAAATCTACGGGTGGACCTTGAAGGGCGTTTCAGAATCCAGTTTTACTTTTTCTAAGGGTGGAAAAGAAAAGGTGGTTAATTTTAAAGAATAATGGGGGGGGACCATGTTACGTGTTAATAAGAAAAAGCATATTAGATGCATATTTACAATAGGGCTAATATCCTTATTTACATTTTTATCGGGCTGTTCAACGCCTAACGGTCCTACTTATAAGGTGGAGGTTAATGCAGCAGGGGTTCCAGAAATTATCACTTATAATGATAAGGGAGAGAGGGTCGCTGATGGGGCCAAAACTAATTCACTGGGTGCAGTGTATAAGTATGGGAATGGAAAAATTGTAAATGCTCCATCAAAAAGGAACTATAGCAAAAAAGCTGGTGAGTACAGTCTGGACTTTGTGAAAATTGCGATTGAAGAATTTCTCTCTATCGTATTTAACGATATGCTCGGGAAAAACTATATTCTGGACAGTACCATCAAGGGTGAGGTGACGGTTCAGACCAAAGGTCGGGTGAATGCTACCCAGTTGCTCTCTATCGTTGAAAGTGTACTGGCTTCCAAAAATGCGGTCATGGTCAGTAAGGATAACCACTATGAATTTATACCTCTGAGCAAAGCCAAAAATTACTCCTTAAAACCTGAACTATACAGTGCCAGGAATCTGGAAGCCGGTTTCAGAATGGTCATCATCCCGGTTAACTATCTGAATCCGGATGATCTTAAGCCTATTCTGGACTCTGTTGCCCCCGGCGCAGGCCATCTTAAGATTGATAAGGCGCGACGGGCCGTCGTGATGACAGGTACCGCACAGGAAATAGAGAATGTTGTCAATGCAGTACAGATCTTCGATGTCAGCTGGCTGGCGTCGAAATCGGTTGCATTACTGCCCGTTATCAATACACAGGCTTCAATTGTCCAGAAAGAAATTGTCAAAATTCTGACTAGTCAGAACAAGGATAATAGCATCGTAATTGATACCTTTGAGCGCTTTAATGCACTACTGGTAGTTGCAAGCAAGAAGAATGAGGTTGAAGCGGTTAAAAGATGGCTAGATGTGCTGGATGTTGAAGTGCCTACCGCCGATACCCAGTTATTTGTATATAATGTTCAAAATCGAAAGGCCAGTGAGCTGGCTGATATGTTGAACAGTATTTTTGGTGATGCTCCTGCTGGGATAGTTGCACCTGGTAATGCAGGTAAAACTAACACTGTTTCCAACAAGGAAGTGGTTGTCAGTAATAAAACCACCGCTTCTAAGGTAGCTGCCAGAAAGGTGAGTGCTCAGTCTTCTGGCTCTAATCTTAAAATTGTTGCGGATGAAACCAATAACGCAATCGTAATCCTGGCAAAGAAATCTGAGTTCGACAGCATCAGGAAGGTCCTCAAGGACCTCGATACCCTGCCGCTTCAGGTCCTGATAGAGGTTTCTATTGTTGAAGTAACGTTAACCGATGAGTTAAGTTATGGTCTGGAGTGGTATCTGAAAAAGAATGGTGTTAGCGGCGGTAAGTATGACGTTGAATCAACTCTAGATGTGAACTCAGGTTCTGGAATTGGACCTATATCGCCAGGATTATCCTTGCTGCTGAGCGGTACTGGAACCTTAGTGGATGCAGTGTTTAATACACTTGCTGCGGAATCAAAGTTGAATGTGATCTCCAGTCCATCATTAATGGCGCTGGATAATCATACCGCGACTATCCGCGTCGGTGATCAGCAACCAGTCCAGGTTTCTGCTGCCAAATCAACAAACAACGATGTTTTGACGCAGTCGATAGAATATAAGAGTACGGGTGTGTTATTGTCTGTAACACCCAGAGTGAATTCTGGTGGCCTGGTCACAATGGAACTGAGTCAGGAAGTGACTGATGTGGGTAGTATTGATGATGCTACCGGTCAGCGCAGCTTTTTGCAGCGCAATATCAATAGTACAGTAGCAGTGCAAAATGGCAGAACGATTATATTGGGTGGTCTGATTACGGAAAATGCCAGTAATGGTGAGAGTGGTATTCCTGGGTTACATAATATTCCTTATGCCGGAGGCCTGTTTGGTAAGACCTCAAGCTCCAAAATAAAGAGAGAGCTGATCGTGCTGATTACGCCTAAGGTCATTTTCAATCATCAGGATGCACTGGATATCACTCAGGAGTATGCTGAAAAAATGGAATTACTAAAATCATCTCTTGATGTTAAACAGTAGAACGCGGTTAGTGGCTTTAATATGAAAATTAAATCAGTTTACATCGCAGACACCGAGACAATCTTCACTGACTGCCTGGCAACCAGTCTGGAGCTGACTCAGCAGTTTGAAGTGATTGGTATTGGCAGTAGTGGTTCGACGGCTTTTAACGAGATTCGCGAGAATATTCCTGATCTTGTCATAACCGATTTAAATCTGGGCGCATTGAGCGGGATTAACCTGATACGCAAAATCAAGGCTAGCGGGCTGCCTTCGAAAATTATACTGTTATCTTCTGATATAACGCCACCTGTTATCCATAAGGCTCTGAGTGCGGGTGTGGATGGCATTATTCTGAAGTATGACCATTATTCCTTACTGCTTGAAGCGATCAGTGTTATCCACCAACGCAAATTTCTCAGTCCTGGTATATCCGATCCATTAGTGAATAACTTTCTGAGTTTTAATAGTGGGTCGTCTGATCATAACAAGGTTTCCCCTCTATCTGATAGAGAGGAGCAGGTGGCAAAATTAATCGGCGATGGTATTAGTAGTAAAGAAATAGCGGAAGTGCTTTCGATTAGTGAGAAAACGGTCAGTAAGCACCGCAGTAATATCTTTAAGAAGTTACAGATTAAAAATACTGCCCAGCTGGTTAAGTATGTTTATGACAATAATCTGGTAGGTTAGAACTTATTGATTTATTCGTCTTTGACTATGCAGTCGTAATTCTGAGAAAAATATGAATATATTACTTGTCGAAGATAATCATGACCTTGCGCTCAATGTAACGGAATTTTTTGAGAGAAAAGGTCATATCATAGATTACGCTGCGGATGGTCTGTCAGCATTGAATCTGGTTTTAAGGCAGACCTATGAGGTTATTATTCTGGATGTCATGTTACCTGGTATGAATGGACTTTCTTTTTGCCAGCAATTACGTGAGCATTACGAACTTGATACGCCGGTCATTATGCTGACCGCCAAAGATACCGAAGAGGATAAATTAAAAGGATTTAAAGTGGGTACAGATGATTATCTGATAAAACCATTTTCACTGCCCGAGCTGGAAGCTCGCCTGCTATCATTAATCCGGCGCAGTAACCGCCAGTTATTCGGTAAGAAAAAACTGATTGTTGAAGATCTGGAGTATTCACCGGACACTATGAAGCTAAAGCGTGGTGGTACCGAATTGTCCTTAAAACCAATCCCATTAAAAATCCTCATTATCCTGATGCAAAACTCTAACCGAGTGGTCACTCGGCAGGAGATTGAACAGCAGGTATGGAATGATGAGCCTCCCGATAGTGAAGTGTTACGCTCACACATCTATGCAATCCGTAGTGAAGTTGATAAAAAAGGCGATAAAAAGTTGCTTCAGACTATTCGCGGTGTTGGCTACAGGCTCGCCATTGATGAGAGTTAAGTACAAACTGCATAGTCGCATAGCGCGGAAAATGCTCTTCCTTGCAGTTTTATCGACTATTGCTTATTCAGTCTTTGTTGTCATGTTGGTGAATCGGCTGGAGCTCCTGATGGTGACCACCTTGCTGGGCCATGAGGCTTCTGAAATGGTCGTCGAGTTACAGCATAATCCCGATATTCCGATGCCTAGATCTGCATCGATACAGGCATACCGATTGAGCGAAGATAATACCATTCCTATTCCGCAGTATTTAAAAAAGCTCGATTATGACGGTTATGTAAAGGTAGAGCATCAAGACAGAAGTCATCATGCTACCGTGGTAGATCTGTTAGATGATCGTATCTATATTTCATTTGATACTACCGATATTAATAAGACATTAGCGCTGTTACAGGCGATTTTGATTGGTGGCGGTTTCATCTTTGTCATTCTAATATTCGCCAGCTGGTTCTGGTTAACCAAAAAGTTTGTCGTGCCAGTTTCTACGCTGGCTGAAGAAGTGGCCTCTCTGGATCCCAATGTGCGTAATATTCGCATCGAAGAAGGCTATAAGGATTACGAGGTTGGCATTATAGCGCAATCTTTCGATCAGTTTCTGATACGTATGGATGAATTTGTTGAACGAGAGCAGTCCTTTTCGGCAGCTATCAGTCACGAGTTACGCACACCGGTTTCAGTTATTGCAACGGCACTAGACCTGCTGGAGCTGGATGGTGTTACCGAGCAGCAACAAGGGGTAATTAACCGTATACGCTTCTCAACAAATTATATGCAAAAAATGATAGAGTCACTGCTGTTTTTTGCCAGAAATTCGGATGAAAAGCTTGCTATCTCCTTGAAAAAAATCAGCCTGAAAGAGGTATTTGAAGAAACGCTTACCCAATATAAGGATCAGGCAAGCATTAAAAAATTAGACCTGCTGCTAGAAGTGGAGTTTGATACCGAAATCAGAATGGTAGAGAACCATATTCAAATTATCCTGGGTAATTTAATTCAAAACGCAATCAACAATACCACCGTTGGCAGTATTCAGGTGGTGCTTAAACAGGATGGTTTTTGTGTCATAGATACCGGGCATGGTATCGGTAGCAATGAAACCGATCTGGTAGTTGAGCGTTGCTATCATGGCCCGGATAGTGATGGCTGTGGACTAGGTCTCTATCTTGTGATGAAAGTTTGCAAGGTGCACGGGCTTGATTTAAAAATAGACAGCCAGCTGGGGCAGGGTTCCAGTTTCTGCGTTACCTTTCCGCGACAGCTGATTGTTCAATAATCAGTGCCAGGATTTATTGTTACTTGGCATTTTTGCGAAAATATTTCGGCCATTTTTCTTCTACCACAGGGCTATCCTCTGCATGGCTGTGGCAGCTATTAATCAGGTAGGGAACATAATCTGCCTGAGCCTGTTCATTGTCGGGCTTTCCGGCAGAGTCTTTAATGCTGACCATAGTTTGAAATGCCGTAGTTGCCATAGGGCCGAGTAATTCAGTCAGGTGAGTACAGCCACTTCGACCGCCCATAATTTCACGAACCTTGCCGCGCCACCCGGCTCCAATAGTAACGCCTGCCAGCTTCTCGAAAACTGAAGCTATCGATTTACAGTAATTATAAGGCGTGAAATCCATGATCGCTTCAGCCTGTTGAATAGTCATCTTATGATCGATGGTGATACGAATAGACATACCATGCAGTGACTCTCCAGCTTTGATCTCACCACCTCGGTCCTTGTTAGGGAAGGAAAAAGGCTTGGTATCGTTTAAATGACCTTCAATATCAATTAAACCATCATCGCGTATAAAACCCTGGCAGGTGACTTCACGGGTATGCAGTAGTTTACGTTTGCTGGGTGTGGAAAGCGGCATATGACAAAGGTCCGATAAAACACGCTATTTTAGAGCTTTTGAATAAATTGTGCACCTGCACAATTTAAGGCATGGCTAATGCGTGAAAAGGGCCCAATACTGACTCTATTCATTTTTGTTGTTATCGCCTATATGAGCAAATACATCGATGATCCATAAGCAGAAGAAAAGCACACATATGAATGTTAGCAGTGGCAGTACATAGGCGTATAAACGGCTTGAACTATCCATATCTGTGAAGAACCAGCTGGGTATAGCAATAAACAGCAGTAGCAATAATTGATTACGTCTTTTTCGGTTTAATCCTGTGTTCATATCAGGTGGCCAGTCAGGGGGATGGATTTGCCACTTTTTCAACTTTCAACATTCGGCTTTAATGATGTAGATCATGACCCTTTTTGCTGAATCTGAGCTATAACTAATAAAATTATAAAAGATAATATAAGGATATCATGCAAAATACGACACTGACTATCGATGGTAACCAGGCGGCAGCCACAATTGCCCATCTTTGCAATGAAGTTATCGCCATTTATCCAATTACACCGGCCTCTCCGATGGGGGAGTGGTCTGATGAATGGTCATCCAGGGGGCAGAAAAACCTGTGGGGAACGGTCCCAGAGGTTATCGAGATGCAGTCCGAGGCGGGTGCTGTGGGTGCCATACATGGGGCTGTGCAGACGGGATCTCTAACCACCACATTCACTGCATCGCAGGGATTACTGTTGATGCTACCCAATATGTACAAAATCGCCGGGGAGTTATCACCCACGGTGTTTCATATAGCGGCACGTTCGCTGGCCTGTCAGGCACTTTCCATATTTGGTGATCATAGCGATGTTATGTCTGCGCGTATGACCGGATTTTCAATGCTGGCATCAAATTCCCCACAGGAAGTACTGGATATGGCACTAATATCACAGGCAGCCACCTTACTGGGTCGCATACCGGTGTTACATTTCTTTGATGGCTTCAGAACCTCGCACGAACTTTCCAAGATAGATGCTATTCCAGAGGAAACCATCAGAGCATTAATCGATGACGAGGCCATCAAGGCGCATCGAGCGCGAGCCATGTCGCCATTCAACCCGATATTACGCGGAACTTCGCAAAACCCGGATGTCTATTTTCAGGCTAGAGAATCGGTGAATTCTTTTTATCGAGCTTTTCCTGGCATTGTTCAGCAGGTGATGGATCGGTTTGCAGAGTTGACTGGAAGAGCCTACAGGCTTTACGAATACGAGGGTGATGCTGAGGCTGAAAGTATCATTATCTTAATGGGCTCTGGTGCTGAAACCGTACATGAAACAGTGGATTTTCTGAATCGACAGGGTGCGAAGGTAGGGGTATTAAAAGTACGCCTGTACCGGCCTCTGGATTGCCTGCAACTATTGCAGTCTATACCCACTTCAGTGAAGGGTATTGTAGTGCTTGATAGAACCAAGGAACCCGGATCTGATGGTGAGCCTTTATACAAAGACGTAGTGACGGCTTTTGCTGAAAACCTGACTATGGAAGATGCTCGTTTTAAACAAATGCCCACCATTATTGGTGGCCGCTACGGCCTGTCATCCAAGGAGTTTACTCCTGCAATGGTAAAGGCTGTGTTTGATGAAATACAGAAACCTGAACCTAAAAATCATTTCACTATCGGTATTGTGGATGATGTGACCCATACCAGCCTGGAATGGGATGACGAGTTTAAAACTGATGCCAACGATGATGCCTTTCAGGCGTTATTCTACGGGCTGGGTAGTGACGGTACCGTCAGTGCAAATAAAAACAGTATCAAGATTATTGGCTCAAGTACCGAATTAAAGGCACAGGGTTATTTTGTATACGACTCAAAAAAATCAGGTGCTATTACCGTGTCGCATCTGCGCTTTGGCCCACGCCCCATACGCTCAACCTATCTGATTGGAGATAATGAAGCCAACTTTGTTGCCTGTCACCAGTCGGTATTTCTACAGCGCTACAACATGCTGGATAAGGCGGCAAACAATGCTGTGTTTCTACTCAATACCAGTCAAGATGCGGCTGAAGTCTGGAACTCGCTACCGCGTAAGATGCAGCAACAATGTATCGATAAAAATATCAGGTTCTACATCATTGATGCCTATGCGGTGGCCGAGAAATCAGGCATGGGTAAACGCATCAATACCATCATGCAAACCTGCTTTTTTGCGATATCGGGCGTATTGCCACAACAACAGGCTATAGAATCCATCAAGGAAGCAGTGGTTAAGACCTATGGTAAAAAAGGCCAACGCATCGTAGATATCAATTTTAAAGCGATTGATGAATCTCTGGCCTGTTTGCATCAGGTGGAGATACCCGATTCAGTAGTAAGCAATTTTGAGATTCGCAGTCCGGTTTCTGCAGGTGCCCCAGAGTTTGTTAAAAATGTTATTGGCTCCATTATTGCGGGCACTGGCGATGGGCTACCAGTTAGTGTTTTTCCAGTAGATGGCTCATTTCCGACCGGTACCGCTGCGTACGAAAAACGTAATATTGCAACGGAAATTCCAGTGCTAGAAGCCGATCTTTGCTCGCAATGCGGTAAGTGTCCCATGGTATGCCCGCATGCGGCTATCCGTAGCAAGATTTTTCACCAGGATGAACTGGTCAATGCACCTGAATCGTTCAAAGCCATGCCTACGAAGGGCAAGGATTTTCCTGAGGGTTATCGCATCACTTATCAGGTTGCGCCAGAAGACTGTACAGGCTGCGGGTTATGCGTGGATATCTGTCCGATTCGAGATAAAAGCAATGCCAGCCGTAAGGCATTGAATATGGCGCCAATAGAACCGCTGCTGGAACAGGAAAAGGAAAACTGGCAGTTTTATCTTGAACTGCCCGATTATGATCGACGTCAATTAAAAATAGGCACTATCAAGGGGGCCATGGCGCTAGAACCCCTGTTTGAGTTCTCCGGGGCCTGTTCGGGTTGTGGTGAAACTCCTTATGTAAAACTGACATCGCAATTATTTGGTGATCGTATGCTGGTTGCTAATGCCACTGGCTGTTCATCGATTTACGGTGGTAACCTGCCCACAACCCCCTGGAGCAAAAATGATCAGGGCCTGGGACCAAGCTGGAATAACTCTCTGTTTGAAGATACCGCAGAATTTGGTCTGGGCATGCGTGTTGCCGTGGATAAAAACAAACAACAGGCACAGGAATTACTGCAACAACTCAGTGGCCAGCTGGATGCAACACTGGTTGAGCAAATCATTAATGCCGATGAATCAAGTGAAGCCGGTATCTATGAGCAGCGACAGCGCGTAGAACAGTTAAGCGAACTATTGAAAGGAGTCTCGGATGAAAAGGCTGAAAGGCTGGAAGAGCTAAAACATTATCTGTGTCGTCAATCAGTATGGATCATGGGTGGTGATGGCTGGGCTTACGATATTGGCTATGGCGGTCTGGATCATGTACTGGCGAGCGGTCGTAATGTAAATATTCTGGTGCTTGATACCGAGGTCTATTCCAACACCGGCGGGCAAACCTCCAAGGCTACCCCGCGTGGTGCGGTAGCCAAATTCTCATCCGGTGGTAAGGCAACAGCGAAAAAAGACCTCGCTATGCTGGCTATGGATTACGAAAATGTATACGTCGCTCATGTCGCTTATGGGGCTAAAGACGTTCAGACATTGCGTACGTTTATTGAGGCAGAAGCGTTTGAGGGGACTTCAATTATTATTGCTTACTCGCCCTGTATCGCGCATGGTGTTGATATGGCGAACAATCATCGGCAGCAGCAAATGGCAGTGGATAGTGGTCATTGGCCGCTGTTTAGATATGATCCCAGTAAAGCCATGCAGGGGCAGAATCCTCTACATCTGGATTCGGCTGAGCCCAAGATTCCCTATCGCGATTATATTATGAGCGAAACACGCTTTAATATGTTGTGGCATACACACCCTGAGGAAGCCGAAGCATTTTTACAAAAGTCACAGCAGGAAGTGAGTCATCGCTATCACTACTATCGTCAGCTGGCAGAACTGGAGTGGGATCAGAATACTACGATCACCTCGGCAAAGGCCAAACTCGGCGAAACTAAAGATAAACAGGCGGAGCAATAATATGGATATGACAACAGAATATCTTGGGTTGACTCTGAAAAACCCACTGGTCGCTTCTTCAAGTCCCATGACCTGGGAGGTTGCGACAGCGCTTGAATTACAGCAGGCTGGCATAGCAGCGATTATCATGCCATCACTGTTTGAAGAGCAGATTGATTATGAACGCTCTCAAATGGATCACTTTATTTTTCAGTCCTCATTGGGGCATGCAGAAGCAGATAGTTTCCACCCAGAACCCGCTGATTATGAGGATTGTGAAGAAAAATATATATCTCGATTAAAGGCACTAAAACAGGCCCTGGATATACCTGTTATCGCCAGTCTCAATGGTGTTACCGCTAGAGGATGGGTAGAGCATGCGGCTAAACTGGAGCAGGCTGGCGCTGATGCTATTGAACTTAATATTTATTATATCGCGGCAGAGCTTCAGGAAACTTCCCTGCAGGTCGAACAACGCTATATGGATATTTTTACTGCTGTCAGACAACAGGTTAGCATTCCGGTGAGCCTTAAACTGTCGAATCACTTCAGCGCACTGCTACCTATGATCACGCGATTGCAGGAAGCGAGAGCCAGTGGGGTTTCCCTGTTCAATCGCTTTTATCAGCCAGATATCGATCTGGATACCCTGCTGGTAAAACCCCGAATCAATCTATCAAGCCCTGGAGAATCTCTGATGCGCATCCGCTGGACCGCGATACTCAGGCAGCATACCAGTATGTCACTGGCTATCACAGGCGGTATGCATGATGCTGATCAGGTATTGAAAGGGTTACTGGCTGGTGCAGATGCCTGTTGTCTGTGCAGCACCCTGCTTAAAAATGGGGCTCAGCAGACTTCAGTGATTCTGGAAGATATGTTGAGCTGGCTACAGGAAAAGGAGTACGAGTCAATTCGCCAGTTAAAAGGCAGTTTAAGTTATGCCAATGCCATCAATCCTTCTGAATACGAGCGCGCAAACTATCGGGAAGTTCTGAGTAGTTATTAGCCCTGTATTTTAATGTATTATATGGGGCATGACTAAAACAGATTTAGACCGTCTAACATTAACGCAAATCCGTCAGTGCCTGTTAGCAGAAAACCTGATAACTCAGGATATTCCTGTTGACTGGAACGAACAGGAATGGCGTCAGGCCGGTGTGTTAATCCCTTTTGTACGGGATCGGGATCGCTGGCATATTATATTTATCCGACGCTCTGATCATGAACACGATCATCATAGTGGTCAGGTAGCTTTTGCGGGAGGTAAATACGAGGAACAGGATAGCGATCTTAAAACCACCGCCTTACGTGAAGCTCATGAGGAAATCGGTTTACATCCGCAGCATGTCGAAGTTCTCGGGCAACTCAACTATCACTACAGTATTACCCGCTTCAAGATCGCACCGGTGGTGGCATATGTTAGTCAGTGGCCATATTCCTTTGTACCTGACCCTGATGAGGTCGCTCGTGTTTTCAGTATACCTTTAAGCTGGTTAGTAGATCCGGCCAATTATCGTAGTGAGCAACACGAGAGGTACGGTAGGACATTCCCTGTAGTATTTTATGACGAATACGATGGCGAGGTTCTGTGGGGCGCAACTGCGAGAATGGTGCAGTCGCTGATATCGTGTCTGCTTGATTCAGAGGGAGCCTGAGTAGCATATCCACGGTTATTAACAGGCCCTGGCAGGGGCTTTAGTTTTAACAACCAGATAAACACCCATCACGGTAATCGCTATGCCGATGATCGCTGCCAGATTGAGTTGCTCATCAAAGAATAACCAGCCCTCAAGGACTACAACAGGCGGAACCAGATAAAAATAACTGGCCACACGAGCAGATTCTCCTTCTCGAATCATAAGCATGAGTAGCAATATGGCTATAATAGAAAGCACGACTACCAACCAGACCAAAGAGGCTATCAGGGTAAATGACCAGATGATTTGCTGAGTTTCAAAGCCTGTGCTGAGAATGCCCATCCAGACAACCGTTGCCAGGTACTGGAAAAAAGACCCTGGCAATAGCTTGCTGCCCTGACCAAAGTTTTTCTGGTATAAAGTGCCGATTGAAATACCGCATAGCGCGATCAGTATAGCGATGACAGCCCCCATACTGATATTATCGAAGCCGACCGATTTCCCCTGTAGCAGTACCATGGTAATACCGATCAGTCCCAGCAATAGACCAAGCCACTGCCTGGGTTTTAGCTGGTTGCCAAGTACCAGCCAGGCCAGGATTGCTGTCAAAAGCGGCTGTAAGCCGACTATTAGAGAGGCAATACCTGCGGGCATGTTCAATTTAATCGCTGCAAATACACCCCCAAGATAGGCGGCATGAATCAAGGAGCCGACCACCATCTGATGAAATGCATCAATCGGCCTGGGCCATTCGGTTTTAAACAGCTGAATGAGTAATAGAAAAACCACCAGCGTAATCAACATGCGTACTAACAGCAGGGTATAGGGCTCTATGTAGGGTAAGGCAAATTTGGCGGCGATAAATCCTGTGCTCCATAACAGCACAAAAATCAGGGGAATAAACCTCACCAGGCGGTGAAAATATGTCAAAACAGTAACCAGCGAAAATTCAGGATTACTGGATTATAAGAGGGGCTGAGGTCGTAAAACAGGGACAGATGATGCGTTATGGCAAACAAATCTGTACCAGGGCCTCAGGCGTTTTTATCAATAATCTCAAACATTTCATCATATAGCGCCCAGGCGGCTTCGGCTTCCTGCTGATTGATGCGCGAAATCACATTACCCATGCTGATCATTACGTACTCACCAACCTTTATATCATCTTCCATCATAAGTAACAGGCTGGCTTCACGTTCAATACCTCTGGCTTCGCAGAGGGCGCAGATACCATTAATCCTTTTGATTTGCATGGGAATACCAAGACACATAAACTAGTTACCAGGGAAGAAATAAAAATGTCAGAGACTACTCTGCAATATAGCGCCCGCTAGATTTTATTGTGTTGATCCAGATCAATACTGGGTTACAGCATTTGATTATACTGGCTACATAGTGCTGTTTAACACTGCAGGTATCAAATGAATAAGAATAAGACACTGGTACTAGGTATAGGCAATACATTACTGAGCGACGAGGGTGTCGGCGTTCATGTTATCAATCAACTTATCCTTGAAAACGCATTCTCTCCGGACGTGTTTTACATGGATGGTGGAACCCTCAGCTTCACTCTGGCCCAACCTATAGAATCCTGCGATCAGTTAATCGTTGTGGATGCCTCTGAAATAAAATCTACTCCAGGTGCTGTCAGGGTGTTCGAAAATGAAGCCATGGATTTCTTCATAAGCAATGGTAATAAAAAATCTGTTCATGAGGTTGGTCTGGTTGATGTAATGTCGATCGCCATGTTAGCAGGCAGACTGCCGTCTCGACGCGCTCTGGTCGGTATCCAGCCGGATTCTCTGGATTGGGGTGAGTGCCCAACAAAGGTCGTTCAGCAAGCTATCCCCCAGGCCTGTGAAGAAGTAAATCGCATTATTCAGCGTTGGCAGAAATGATGAATCCACTACAAATACCTATTGAAATCAATCACGGCTCCAGTGCAATGGCTCGGGCACTATTTAATGAGCTGGCTCAGCATTTACAGAAATTAGTGGAGCAGGGTAAAGAACATACCGTCGACTTGTTCAGTCTGCCTGTCAATGATCAGGATAAGCAGGAGCTGGAGCAGTTGCTGGGTAAGGGGGAAGTAGACATAACACTGACCACAGTGGGTGAAAGCCGTATTTTTGAAACATCCTATAACGGCATCTGGTGGGTCAGGCACCATGCAGCAGACGCATTATTGATTTCTGAGTTCATAGAGGTGACATGGATTCCTGAAATAATTAAGAGTCATCCGTCAGATGTCGAGCTTTCGGCGGATCGAATGAAAAAGATCATCCTGCAGGATGAAGGAGGCAAGTATCTGTGAAGTATAATAAATCTGTTTTAGCTGACGAGCTACAACGCCACGGAATCACACGGCGTACATTCATGAAATTTTGCAGCAGTATTGCATCAGCCATGGCCTTGTCGCCGGATGCAGCCGCGCAAATGGCAGAAAAGCTGGCGTATACTCGACGACAATCAGTAATCTGGCTATCGTTTCAGGAGTGTACCGGCTGTACCGAATCTATTACGCGTTCGCACAAGCCCAGTCTGGAAAATCTGATCTTTGACTTTGTCTCACTGGATTATCACCACACCCTGCAGGCTGCATCCGGGCATGCGGCAGAAGAAGCTCGTGAAAAGGCGATGCATGAGAATGGCGGTCAATATATTCTGATTGTCGATGGTTCGATCCCACTCAAGGATGGCGGTGTTTACTCAACTATTGCCGGTATGACCAATCTGGATATGCTGCAACAGGTGGCTAAGGATGCCGCAGCTATCGTTGCGGTTGGCACCTGTGCAACCTTTGGCGGATTGCCTAAGGCATCACCGAATCCGACCGGTGCCGTTGCCGTGTCTGATATAGTGACCGATAAGCCTCTTATTAATATACCGGGCTGCCCGCCTATCCCTGTAGTAATGACCGGAGTGCTGGCGCATGTACTGACCTTTGGTATTCCTGAGCTGGATAGCCTGCATAGACCAAAAGCATTTTACGGTGATTCTATTCATGATCGTTGCTATCGCAGGCCATTTTATGATCGCGGGCAATTTGCCAAAAGCTTTGATGATGATGGCGCTCGTAAAGGCTGGTGCCTGTATGAGCTGGGTTGTAAGGGGCCGGTGACACACAATGCCTGTGCAACCGTTAAATGGAACAATGGTACCTCTTTTCCGATTCAGTCAGGACATGGCTGTATCGGATGTTCTGAGCCTGATTTCTGGGATGCCGGAGGATTTTACAAGGCGCTTTCTACGGGCAGCAATAACCCAGGTAAGTGGGCACAGGGTGCTTTGGCAGCTGGTGTTGTTGGGGGGCTGGCTTCGGCTTACCTGAATAAAAGTACTAAAACAACCGCTCAGAAAAATGTTCAGCCTGTGACTTTAGAAGATATGGGAGGCAGTGATGAATGAAGTTGAATTACTAAATTGGGCTCGCGGCCCTGGGTTGACCTATGCCATCGTATTTATGGTATTTGGACTGACCTTGAGGATTATTGAAATCCTTTCTTTGGGGCGGCCAGTAGAGCTGGCTGAAGTGCGATCCAGTGGTGTCAGCGATGGCTGGAAGATGATTTTAAAGCGCTCAATTCCGGAACCGAAGAACTGGAAGTTTATTACAGCTTCCTATGTTTTTCATGTGGGGCTATTGGTCGTTATTTTCTTTTTTATTCCCCACACCCAGTTATTTAGAGATGTGTTCGGGGTGTTCTGGGGTGGCTGGCCGAGTTACATCATAGACTTCTTTACCGTATTGAGTATTGCGGCCCTTATGTATACCCTGGTTCAGCGCTTTACCGATCCTGCACGCAGAATTCTGAGCAAAATGTCTGACTATCTCGCGTGGGTAGTTACCTTTTTACCACTGTTAACCGGCTATATGGCTTTTCATCGTCTAGGTATGGATTACACCACCATGCTGGCGGTGCACATTCTGTCAGTGGAATTACTGATGGTAGCATTACCCATCAGTAAGCTGACTCATGTGATTACCTTTACTATGTCCCGATTTTATACCGGGTCGAATAATGGACGTAGGGGGATTCAGTCATGAGTACATCATTTGAGCAGGGCATTAATACCCTGAAAAAGGTTATCGATGCACCAATAGCATCTTATTTCTCCAGTTGCACTAACTGCGGTATCTGTTCTCAGGCCTGTATCTTTTTTACCGAAACACAGGATGCTAAATACACCCCCATCCGCCGAGTTGAGCCTATGCGTAGAATCTGGGAGCAGGAATATACGGTGGTGGGTAAGCTTAAAAAGCTGATTGGTCTGAGCAAGGCGGTAACTGAACAGGATTTAAAGGATAACGTCGAGCTGGCTTTTGAAAGCTGTACCACCTGTGGCCGTTGCACCATGATGTGCCCGGTAGGCAATGACATTGTGTATATGATACGCAGGATGCGTGAAGGCTTGACCGCTGCCGGGTTGGCACCTCCATCGTTACAGGCTGCGGCGGTACGTACGCTGGAAAAAGGCAGTGTGATGGGATTCCCGATGACAACACTGAGCGCCATGGTGATGGCTGCGGAGAAGGAAACCGGTATCGATATCAATATCGACGTACCCGATGTGGATTACCTGTTGCTGTTATCTTCAGCGGAAGTGATGCAGTTTAATGAGATTATTGGAGCTCTGGCACAGATATTTAAAGAAGCCGGGGTGACCTGGACACTGAGTTCCAAAGCCCATGAAGCGGGTAATCCAGGTATGCATATGGGGGCATCAGAAATTGAAGCGATGATGATCAACCGTATAGTCGAAGCTGCGGAAGAGCTAAATATCAAAAATGTTATTAGCCCAGAATGCGGTCATGCTTATATGGCGATCCGCTGGGAAGGTCCGAATGTGATTGGGCGTCCTTATCCCTTCAAGGTCTTACATATTATCGAGGTGCTGGATAAATTACGTTCTGAAGGCAAGTTGAAAACCTCTGGTAGCATGGATGAACGCCTGACCTTTCATGACCCCTGCCAGGCTGCACGCCGCGGCGGTGTCAACCAGCCACAGCGTAACCTGCTGAATATGGTGACTTCCAACTTTATCGAAATGAAAGACAACCAGGCCTGTAACTGGTGCTGCGGTGGAGGTGGTGGCATGAACACCATTGAAAAGGCTGAGCCATTGATGCGCCAGGTATTCCATCGTAAGCGTCAGCAGGTCGAAGAGCTTAATGTCACTACAGTGGTCACCATGTGCGCGACCTGTCGCAATACGCTGGAAGAAGGCATAGAAGAAAATAATATGAATGTCGAGGTGCTTGGATTAACCGAGCTGGTTGCTAATCACCTGCTGAAGGAGAAAGAATTATGAATGAACGCATCGTAGTTGATCCAATTACCCGAATAGAAGGTCATTTGCGTATCGAGGCTGAAACCGATGCCAATGGCAATATTATTGGCGCCTCCAGTGCAGGAACTATGGTTAGAGGTATTGAAACCATACTCAAAGGTCGCGATCCACGCGATGCCTGGGCTTATGCTCAGCGTATCTGTGGTGTTTGTACTCTGGTACATGGCATCGCATCGGTACGCTCAGTAGAAAATGCCCTGAGTTATAAAATCCCCGCCAATGCTCAGTTGATTCGTAACCTGATGATTGCTGCGCAGTATGTGCATGATCATGTGATGCATTTTTATCATTTGCACGCACTGGACTGGGTAGATGTGGTTTCAGCATTAAATGCCGATCCTAAGGCGACTTCGCAACTGGCCCAATCGCTGTCTAAATGGCCTAAGTCTTCACCGGGTTATTTCTCGGATGTGCAAAAGAAGGTAAAACAGTTTGTCGACTCCGGGCAGTTAGGCATCTTCGCTAATGGTTACTGGGGGCATCCTGCTTATAAATTGCCTGCAGAAGCGAATTTGATGGCCGTGGCTCATTATCTGGAAGCGCTCAGCTGGCAGCGTGATGTGGTGCAGATTCATACTATTTTTGGTGGTAAAAATCCGCATCCAAATTTTCTGGTAGGTGGTGCACCTTCACCCATTAGTGGGGTGGCTGGTGATATGGGCGCTACCGCACTGAACATCCTGGGCTTGCAGGAAATACGCGGTATCATCAATAAGATGATGGATTTTGTGAATAACGTGTATGTGCCAGATACCATTGCCATTGCTGGTTTTTACAAAGACTGGTTTAAGCGTGGCTCAGGGGTGCGCAACTTCATGACCTTTGGTGATATGCCGGAAAAAGGCATGGATGATCCATCCAGTTACTTTATTCCGAGCGGAGCTATTCTGGATAGAGACTTATCCAAGATTCATCCGGTAGACCTGAACGATCCTGAACAGATTAAGGAATTCATTGCGCATTCGTATTATGACTACTCTTCGGGCAAGGATGTCGGTTTGCATCCCTATGATGGTGAAACCAACCTTAATTACTCCGGCCCTAAACCACCTTATGATTTTCTGGATATTGAAAATAGTTATTCATGGTTGAAGTCCCCTCGCTGGAAAGGACAGCCTATGGAAGTCGGTCCATTGGCCAGGGTGTTAATGCTTTATGTAACGGGGCATGAGCCAACTCAGGAATTAGCGGGAGCCGTATTAAAACAGCTTGATGTTCCTCTGGAAGCCATGTTTTCAACTCTGGGACGTACTGCGGCGCGTACGCTTGAAACCAAGTTGATCGGTGATCAAATGCATGTGTGGCTGGATAATCTGATCGGAAACATTAAGTCAGGTGACCTGAGTGTGCATAACGAAGAGTTTTGGGAGCCATCCAGTTGGCCTTCTGAATGTCGTGGTGTTGGGTTTATGGAGGCGCCTCGTGGTGCGCTGGCGCACTGGATTGTGATTAAGGATCAAAAGATTGAAAATTATCAGGCCGTTGTGCCTTCGACCTGGAATGCGGGGCCGCGCGATGCAGAGGGTCAGGATGGGCCTTATGAAGCGGCACTGACAGATAATCATCAATTGTTCGATCCTAAACAGCCGGTTGAAATACTGCGCACCATACACAGCTACGATCCCTGTATAGCCTGTGCAGTGCATGTAACTGATCCTGATGGTGAAGAGCTTATCAAGGTTAAGGTCAGGTAGGTTTCAATCCATTTGAGTGGCAAAGGGATTTGCCACCGGGTTCAATGCTATTCATACTATGAGCTGAATAGCTGGCTTTAAAAATATAATGCTGCCGCGCTACCGCACAGCGTCATAATGAATAAAAACCATTTAAGATGCTCTGGTCTGGCCTTGATTGCAAACTTTACCCCGTGATGTGCTCCTAGCATCATAGTTGTAGCCAGAATCAATCCGGGAACCCAGCTCACCTGATCTCGCAAAATAAAGATCGCCAGAGCAATACTGGTAAACCCCACGGTGCAGGCTAACTTTAATGCATTGGTTTTTACCAGGTCGTAGCGCAAGGATCCGGCAAGAGCGAGGATCAATACAAAACCGACACCAGCCTGTATGAAGCTACCATAAAAGCCGGAGATGAATAAGCTGCCCCAGGATGAAGGTGTTTCGCTGACGAGTTTGGGTGTCGTACCCGGTTCAGGCAAGATGACCGATGGGCGGATTAGAATAATTAACGACATGGTGACCATGGTCATTAGTAAAACCGGCTTCAGGTAAGTGACCGGGGCATAAGATGCTGCCAATGCGCCAAGAATGCCACCTATGGATAAAGGGATAAACAGAGCTTTGATGTCATGTAAGGGTAGTTGGCCATGACCGTGAAAGCTTTTTATACCCCATACTCCCTGCATAAAAATACCGACTCGGTTGGTTGCATTAGCAACATCGGCAGGCATTCCAAGCACCATCAGTGCGGGCAGCGTCAAATTCGAACCTCCGCCAGCTAAAACATTAATAATGCCGGCGATATAGCCCAATAGCAGAAGGGTTATGATTTGCAGCACACTATAATCCATACAGCTAATTCTCAGTGTTTATTTTGGAGGGTGGTTTTTGGCTAGAAAGGTTAAAGCCTTACCACAGGTAGCAACGCTGTGCTTAAACTGATTGAAGAGCTCCTTATTCAACTCTTTGCTTGAGTTACTATGGTCAACATAGATGATGCCTATTGCCTTGTCGTTGATAAAAAGTGACATAGCAAGAAAATTATTCGTCATGCTGCTGGCTAGAAAACTTTGCGGGATCATTTTGTGATATTTGGCAAAGGTATTGGCATTGATCCATATCGCCTGGGGTTTGCTCAGCAAGGCCTTCAGCAAGCCGGCCTTGCTGACTTCTATTTTAAAGTGTCGAAGCGGTGACTCTGGGCTCAGACCGATATTCATCCGGCTTTGCAGGTTTTCTCGATCTTTAGATAGCAGTATCAGGCTTACCCTGGAAAATCCGAGCTCGTCGTGCAGCCCATGGATGCAGGCGTTGAGGATTTGAGACTGGGTGGTTTTTGGGGTTTTTAATAGAGCCCTGATTTCTTTGAGGATATTTTCATACCCAGAGGAGGCAGTATTTTCCAGGTTGAGCTGATCTACTGGTTCGGTTTTTTTTATATCGGGTAGCAGGATGAGCCTGGCTGCTGCATGCCAGGAGTCTTTTAACAGTGAGTTACGGGCCGCCTGAACAGAGTTTTGATGGATTTCGCTAATAACCCGGTCTAGCGGGAGTCTCAGATATTCAGCAAATTGTTGCTGGGTTTGTATCATCTGGTTGCTGTACCAGTCATCCTGGCTGTATTTGCATATCAAAGAGAGGAATTTAATGAGTTGAGCTCGTTTACCTGTGTCATCTTGAATGGGAATGGCTCTAAGCATAAGGCTGGGTAAGTTGAATTTTTTGACTATGCTCAGAGTAAGTTCATCAAATTTAAATCCGAAAATCTTCTCCTCGTTGGATTCATTATGCTCTGTGAGGAAATATTTATGGTAGTTGTCAAAGTCATAGCTGCAGCAAAGTAATTCACCGATATAGGCTAGCAAACCTGCAAGTTTTACGGGCTCTATCTGGGTGTAGCCCGTCAGCCGGGCCCATTTTTCAGTTTGTTCTTCATTGTGAAAGCTGCGGTTTATGATTTGCTGAAAGAGTAAAAATTGATCGGGTTTTTGAAGTTGCTCCTCGGCCACTGGCGTGTTTTCGAACAGAACGCGGGTGGCATGTTCACCTAATAGTGAAATAGCTGATTGCGGCGAGGCAACGGGGTCGCGGTTCGATGTTGAGTTATGGTTTGAATTAACCTTTATTAGCAGCCCTAAAGATAGCCCCGGATCTCGTATTGCCAGTTGAACCAGATTATGTGCTTGATGTTCATTCTCCAGTAACTCGATAATTTCATAATGATGAACAGCAAGAGCTGGAATCACATGTGAATGCTTTTGCATCCACAACTGAGCTTTGTCTATGGACATAAATCAGGGTGTCTTATAGTTATCAGGATAGTTTATCCGGTATTATTCTTCTTCAAACCTTGATGCACCTAATGCCAGAAGCTGTTTGCCATGAATATGTTTTACCAGTATTTCACGGTCAGCTTCATGGATATGTTCAAAGTCTAACGCTATTTTATAGTGTCCTTGTTCGTCTTCAGTTGGTTCACAGTGAACAACTCGAGCAAATACGAGTATTTTCTGTTTACCAGGATTAAGCTTCAGGTGTAACTCGAGGATATCTCCTACATTGGCTGATTCATCAGATAAAAATGATATCCCCTGTGCGCTCAGGTTCACCCGTTTTTCCAGGGTTGTGAATTTGTCTTCGTCTTCTAATATTTTATCGGTCAGAATGTCTAGCTGCTCCTGAAGCATTCCAAGATAACGACCGAGCTCAGGCATCTTAATGCTGATTTTTCGTAAGTCAGCACGGTGTTGTTCGAGCTTGAAATTGAATTCATTTCGCATCGAAGTTTGATGTGGCTCGTTCCAGAAATTTTCAAGTTTTTCTGGAACTTGCTGTTCATCGATAACCTCGGCTTTCATGTTGACGATATCTTCGATACGGAAAAAGCGTCTTCTTTCCTGTGTCATAACTTATTGTTCCTGAACAAAATCAACATTATTGGATGGGGACTCTGCAGTGATAGGTTCATAATTACCATGCAGTATACTGATTTCTACACGTCGATTTTTCGAGCGGTTTTCCCAGCTGTCATTAGGTACCAGAGGCTGGTTATCTGAGTGCGCTCGAATTTCCATACGTTCAGGGTCTATGCCCCCAAATTCAATAAAAAAGTGCACCACACTGGCGGCACGTTTGGCTGACAGGTCCCAGTTAGAGCGAAACTGGGAAGTATTGATAGGGATGTCATCGGTATGACCAGCGATAATAAAATGGCCATCGCGTTGCTTGAGTACGTTTGCTATTTGCTTCAGAATGGGCGTGAATTCTGGCTTTAGGTCGGCCTGGCCTGATGCAAAAGAGCCTTTTTCTCGAATTCGAATCAACACTCGGTCATTGAACCCTTCAACTTCGAGTAAGCCATTTTCGATGGCATCAGCCATTTCCTTTTTTAATTCCTCGGCTTCTTCCTGGGCCTGTTGTTTGGCTTTTATCTTTGCTAAGGCTTCTGCATCCTCCAGTATCTTATCGCTGACTGAAGACGTATCAGTAAACTCCAGATTATTCTTGGTGTCATCGCTGGTTTTTTCGCGCATTATCTCTAATGGCGTGACTTCAGTAGGCTTGCCAGGGCTGTATTTTTGAGCAATAACGCTGGTGCCTTTTGGGATTTCAGAAGCTTTTACGTCGCGTTGTACACCAAATGCATCTTGCATTGCGCCCGCGACCTGTTTGTATTTCATGACATCTAATTCTGCGAAAGAAAGCAATAGCACGAAGAAACACATCAACAAAGACATCATGTCGGCAAAGGTGGCCATCCAGGGGGCCAGGCCGGGGACACAGACTGGACAATCGTTTTCTTCACTCATCGAGATAGCCTTGCCTATTCTTCTTCTCGCTGACCTTCTGGCAGGAAGGCACTCAGCAGTTGTTTCATGACTCGGGGGTTGGTGCCATCCTGAATAGCAGAGATAGACTCCAGTATTAGCGATTTATTCAATTTTTCCGAAGCACTTATCAGTAATAGCTTTTCTGCCAATGGAGAAGCAAATGCGTTCGCAATAATCGCACCATATAGCGTAGTGAGTAATGCTACCGCCATTGCAGGACCAATTGCAGATGGATCGCTCATATTGGACAGCATCTGAACCAGACCTATCAGTGTGCCTATCATACCCAATGCGGGAGCATAAGTAGCCATGGCCTTGAACATATCAGCACCTTTGGTATGTCGCTCAATGGTTAGATTGATATCTTTGGATAATAACTTATTGACGATTTCAGGGGAGTGCCCATCAATGCACAACCCTATGCCTCGTTCTAGAAAAGGATTACTTATTTCACGTCCTTCCAGCGCAAGCAGGCCTTCCTTGCGTGCAATATTGGCCATTTCAACCGCTTCTTCGATGAGATCGGTAGGGTTGTCTATTTTAAACATGAAGGCTTTCATGCCGACCTTGAAGGAGCCCAGGAAGTCAGCCAGGGTGACGCGCATCAGGGTAACGCCAAATGTCCCGCCAACGACTATCAGAATAGACGGTACATTGACAAATAAAATGAAGGGTCCACCCATAGCTATAGCTGAACCTATGATACCGAAAGCCGCAATAATGCCGACTAGACTTGCAATGTCCACTGATTAAGCTCCAACTTGAATATTTCAGGATTAAGGAATAGTTTAGACGATTCTATCGTTTTTTGAATTTTCATCGCATTATGTTATGGAAGCTGTTTTATTACAATTCTTATGCGATTAAGCCATCCTCTGCTGAAGTTAATGAATTCAGTAGTAAATATGTGATTCGGATCGATTAAGTTAAAATAGATTAACAGGAAAGAGTTGCAGTTGACTTAAGTCATTTGTCAATACGGGCTAGTTTCTAAAATGAGCACTAATTGACTGTTCATGCTAGGAAAACTTTATCATCATGCCGCAAACGCTTGATTTCGACCAAGAGCTCATTAAAAAGTACGATAAATCGGGGCCTCGTTATACCTCGTATCCTACTGCGCCGCAGTTTACGTCCGAGTATACGGAGGAAACGCTGAAAAAAAGTATACAACGTAGTAACACGGAAATGATTCCAAAAGCGTTGTCACTCTATGTTCACATTCCTTACTGCGACACCATTTGTTATTACTGTGCCTGTAATAAAATCATTACTAAGGATCACTCGGTAACTAAGGGCTACCTGAGCCTGCTTGATAAAGAAATGCAGATGCTGTCTCCCTTGTTTGATAAGGATCGAGAACTGGATCAATTACATCTGGGTGGTGGTACGCCTACGTTCTTGAGTGACCAGGAAATGATCGATTTGATGAGGTCGATTGAAGATAACTTTAAGGTTTCACAGCAGTGTGAGATGTCTATTGAGATTGACCCGCGTAAAGTCACCAATGAATCTATAAAGTTGCTGTCCAATATTGGTTTTAATCGCATCAGCCTGGGGGTGCAGGATTTTGATACTAGCGTTCAGCAGGCAGTCAACAGGGAACAGAGTTATGACATGGTGAGAGACCGCCTGATGGTGGCCCGTGAAGTTGGAATTGACTCTATTAATATGGATTTGATCTATGGCTTGCCATTGCAGACTGTAGAAACCTTTGGCGACACTCTGGATAAGGTTATTGAGTTAAGGCCTGATCGCCTGTCGATTTTTAACTATGCTCATCTGCCGGAACGTTTCAAGCCCCAGCGTCGCATCAACGAGTCTGATTTGCCTTCACCATCTGTGAAGCTTGATATATTGCAGTTGACAGTCGAAAAACTACAGCAGGCTGGCTACGTCTATATTGGAATGGATCATTTCGCTCTGGAAAGCGATTCCATGGTCAAGGCTCAGCAGGAAGGCAGCTTGCAACGAAATTTCCAGGGGTATTCGACGCATGCTGACACAGATCTCGTGGCCATAGGTGTCAGTTCTATAGGGTCTATAGGAGATAGCTATAGTCAGAATAGTAGTAATATTGATGACTACACAGCGAGTATCCTGGCGGGAAAACTACCCATAGTGCGTGGTCTGGTGCTAACCGATGAAGATTTATTGCGTAAGCAGATTATCAATCAGCTAATTTGTCATTTCCGACTGGATATTCCATTGGTGGAAAAGCAATGGGGTATCAGTTTCCGCAAATATTTTTCTAAGGAACTTATTCAGTTGAAAAAAATGGCACAGGAAGGGTTGCTTTCTCTCGACAATAATACGATACAGGTGGAGCAGAAAGGCCGTTTCTTAATCCGTAATGTTTGTATGGTATTTGACGCTTACCTTGAAAATAACACGGTTAAATTTTCCAAAGTCATTTAATTTTCAGAGTTATATCCTTTGCTAACAATGGTTTAAAAAGATTCAGTCTCTTCGCAGTTGGTTACCATCTGGGCCAGTTTATCCATATCCAGAATATCGACCTGTTTGCGATTGATTTTTACCACTTCCTGTTCCTGAAATGATTTAAACAAGCGACTAACGGTTTCAACTGCAATGCCCAGATAGCATGCAATGTCATGTCGGGACATGGGGAGCATGAAGCTGTTAGGTGAAAAGCCTCTACGTTTGAATCGAGTTGATATGCTTAACAAAAAGGTGGCAAGACGTTCGTGGGCAGTTTGCTGGCCGAGTAATAGCTGGTGTGAATGGTCACAGTTAAGTTCATGTCCCATCAGCTTATAGACCTGATGGCGTAGTTCAGGAAGTATGCTGCACAATTCATCAAGCTTGCTAAAGGGGAGCATACAGTATGAGGTATTGTCCAGGGTAGAGGCATAACACCTGTGAGAATCATATTCCATACCATCCAGTCCGAATATTTCACCCGGTAAATGGAATCCAAGTATTTGTTGTTCCCCTGTCTTTTTGGTTAGATAGGTTTTCACCCCACCTGATCTAACTGCATAAAAGCCGAAAAATTCATTTCCAGGCTGATAGATCATGGTGTTGGGTTCCAGTTTTCTGGGGCGCTCAATGTGTTCATCAAGCTGGCAAATTTCTTCACTAGTTAGTCCACGAGGAAGACAGAGTTCGGACAGACTGCAGGCTTCACAGCTGACTTTTAGCTGTTTGGCTAATTGTGCTTGATTCATGCTTTTTATTATCCTGTTAATAGATGAATTTGTTTTATTTAGGCTTCTAGGGCCAGTTAACACGCCCTAGTATGACTAAAATTAGTCAAAAGGGATATATACCATAAAAAAATTATACACTTGACCCAAGTCATTTTATCAATTGCGACATATTGTCACACTCGCAGCGCTTTAAATCCAATTTTATATGAGGCCATGTTTTATGGAAACCTACAATTATAAGGTCGTACGGCAATTTGCTGTTATGACAGTAATCTGGGGAATCGTTGGCATGTTAGTAGGTGTATTAATTGCGGCTCAGCTTGTCTGGCCGGAATTGAATTTTGATACACCCTGGCTAACATACAGTCGATTGCGGGCACTGCATACCAATGCGGTGATTTTTGCGTTTGGTGGATCCGCGCTGTTTGCTACATCTTACTATGTAGTACAACGCACCTGTCATACGCGCCTGTTCAGCGATGGGCTAGCGGCTTTCACCTTCTGGGGATGGACGCTAATCATTTTGCTGGCAGCAATTACATTACCGTTAGGTATTACTTCTAGTAAAGAGTATGCCGAGCTGGAATGGCCTATCGATATCCTGATCGCAGTGGTATGGGTAGTTTACGCGCTGGTATTCTTTGGTACCATCATTAAACGTAAGGTTAAACACATCTATGTGGCTAACTGGTTTTATGGTGCTTTTATTCTCACTATTGCAGTGTTGCATATTGTGAATAGTGCTGAAATGCCGGTATCTCTCACTAAGTCTTATTCTGCCTATCCAGGTGCTATCGATGCCATGGTTCAATGGTGGTACGGGCATAATGCAGTAGGTTTCTTCCTGACAGCCGGTTTTCTGGGCATGATGTATTACTTCATTCCTAAGGTTTCAGAACGTCCGGTTTTTTCTTATCGTCTGTCTGTAGTGCATTTCTGGGCATTAATCTCCACTTATATGTGGGCGGGCCCTCACCATCTGCATTACACAGCACTACCTGACTGGACTCAGTCTCTGGGTATGGTGTTCTCGCTGATTCTGCTGGCTCCTAGCTGGGGTGGTATGATCAACGGTATCATGACGCTATCAGGTGCCTGGCATAAACTGCGTACAAACCCAGTACTTAAGTTCCTGATCGTTTCTCTTTCTTTCTACGGTATGTCGACCTTTGAAGGTCCGATGATGTCGATTAAGACAGTTAACGCGCTATCTCACTACACTGACTGGACTGTTGGTCATGTTCACTCTGGTGCTCTGGGCTGGGTTGCTCTGGTCAGTATCGGTTCTATGTATGCGCTGATCCCATGGGTATTCAATAAAGAAGGTATGTGGAGCACCAAGCTGGTTGATACTCACTTCTGGATTGCTACCGTAGGTGTTGTGTTATACATCTGTGCCATGTGGATTGCGGGTGTTATGCAAGGTCTGATGTGGCGTGCGGTTAATGCTGACGGTACCTTGACATACAGCTTTGTGGAATCACT
Organism: Gammaproteobacteria bacterium; assembly: GCA_050295575.1. Taxonomy (GTDB): domain Bacteria; phylum Pseudomonadota; class Gammaproteobacteria; genus JACNJF01. The sequence continues at coordinate 58,229 of JBNKPX010000006.1, forward strand.
TGAAGCTACCTATCCTTTCTACTTTGTGCGTCTGTTGGGCGGCCTGTTATTCCTTTCTGGAATGATTTTGATGGCCTTCAATGTATTTAAGACAATTGCCGGTTCAGAAATGACCGACGATGAAGTCGCACAGCCTGCACATTAGGAGAATTGCTATGAGTCATGAAGTAGTAGAAAAGAATGTCGGCCTGATGGCAATCCTGGTTGTGATTGTAATCAGCTTCGGTGGCCTTGCAGAAATCGTACCTTTGTTTTTCCTCAAAGATACGACAGTACCGGTAGAAGGGGTTAAACCTTATACCGCGTTACAGTTGGAAGGTCGCGATATTTACATACGTGAAGCCTGTAACGCCTGTCACTCACAGATGGTTCGTCCATTCCGTGCGGAAACTGAGCGTTATGGTCATTACTCTGTAGGTGGTGAGTTTGTTTATGATCATCCATTCCTGTGGGGTTCCAAGCGTACAGGTCCTGATCTGCAACGTGTAGGTGGTCGTTATTCTGACGACTGGCATGTTGCGCATTTAACCAATCCACGTGACGTGGTGCCTGAGTCTAATATGCCTGGGTTTCCATGGTTGGCTGAAAATAAGCTGACTGGTGAAATGACGGCAGCCAAGATGAAGGCACTGAAGAGAGTGGGTGTTCCTTATACCGACGCAGATATGAAAGGTGCAGCAGACGCAGTCAAGGGTAAAACCGAGATGCAAGCGCTGATTGCTTACCTGCAGCATCTGGGTACTGCGGTCAGTGTTAGATAAGGGGGCGGATATGAGTGCAACAGTACACAGTATCTGGACTCTGGTTCTAATGATCACGGTTCTCGGTATCTACGCCTGGGCCTGGAGTTCAAAGAGAGAAACTGACTTCGCTGAAGCAGCAAATCTCGCTCTGGACGACAGTAATACAAATCCAGAAAAGGAAGAATCATAATGAGTAACTTTTTCAACTGGTGGGTAATCGTAATTACCCTGGTCAACATTTTCGCCTGTTACTGGCTGATTAAGTGGACCATGAAGAAACGTCCTGAAGAGAGTGCGGCAGGTGAAGCTACCGGGCACACCTGGGATGGACTACAAGAGTTAAATAACCCTCTACCAAAATGGTGGTTGTGGATGTTTTATATCACAATCATTTTTGGCCTGACCTATCTGGTGATCTTTCCAGGACTGGGTAACTGGCAGGGTGTTAAAGGCTGGAGTTCGCATGGTCAGTATGACACGGAAGTGAAGGATGCTGATGATATGTATGGGCCGATCTTTAGGAAATTTGCCGCAACGGCTATCCCGGCTCTTGCAAAAGATCCGGCAGCTTTACAGGCTGGTAAAAGGTTATTCGGAAATTATTGTTCACAGTGTCATGGGTCGGATGCCAAGGGTACTAAGGGATTTCCTAACCTGACTGATAATGACTGGTTGTATGGTGGTTCACCTGAAACTATCAAGGCGACTATCATGAATGGTCGTAACGGTGCTATGCCTGCCTGGGGTCCTGTACTGGGTGATAAGGGTGTTGAAAATGTGGCTAACTATGTTCAGTCTCTGAGCGGGCGTCAGGTTGATGCTGCCTCAGCTGAAGCCGGTAAAGCACAGTTTCAAACTCTATGTGTGGCCTGTCATGGTGCTGACGGTAAAGGAAATCAGGCTTTAGGTGCGCCTAATCTGACTGATAACATCTGGTTACATGGTGGTACCGAGCTCAGCATTAGAAACACTATTACCAATGGTAAAAATAGTGTGATGCCGGCACATAACAAATTTCTGGGTGGCGACAAAGTCCATCTGTTAGCGGCATACGTTTACAGCCTGTCTAACTAATCAGAAAAGCGTTAACTCCCCCGCCGGGAAAGAAGCGAAGATTTGTCTCCTTGGTAAATCGCTTCTTTTCCCGGCATTTTTTTGTCTGCTGTTCATAGATAATAAAGCCTCAACATTTCACCGGTATCATCATCTTCGGCATGTTTCTGTCTGTTACCTGATGCCAGCATAAATTAGACTAAAAAATTCCAGCTAACTCCGCCCGCCAAAATAGGTTAGGATATTTATAACTGATGTTAGAGGAGCCGGAAAATTGTTTTTGTCCTGTTGGTATAGATCTAGTTATATAAAACGATTATCGGCCTTGTTGCTGGTGCTTTTTCTCACTGCCTGTAATGACTCTCATCAAAAGGTTGCTCTGGGAACCCTGGAGCGAGACCGTATAGCGCTATCAGCAACCACTAATGAAGTGGTGATAGACCTTCCAGTAGCGCCAGGGGCTTCGGTTACAAAAGGTACCGTTCTGGTCCGATTAGACGATACATTGCAAAAAGCACAGCTAGATAAGGCCGAAGCAGAGGTTGCACAGGCGCAGGCTAATCTGGAAAAGCTGCGGCGTGGAGCCAGGCCTGAAGAGGTGGCTTCTGCCAGGGCAAAAGTGGTTGGGGCAAAGTCAGCATTAGCTGAAAGCCAGTCGAATTATGAACGTGTTTTGAGCCTGATCAAGCAAAAGCTGGTCAGTCATACTGAGCTGGACAAGGCGCAGGCGGCGCGTGATTCCAATGAAGCCAGTTTACAGAGCGCACAGGAAGCCCTCTTGTTGTTAACCAATGGAGCGAGAGAAGAGGATTTGACAGCAGCAGAAGCTGTATTAAATGCCGCAAAAGCAATCCTGGCGATGGAAAATAAGCGTCTGGCGGATTTGACCATTAGCGCAACCCGGGATGGAATTTTAGATAATCTGCCATGGAATTTGGGAGAGCGTGTCACCACTGGTAGTCCGCTGGCTATCCT
>JBNKPX010000007.1:0-60467 GCA_050295575.1 Gammaproteobacteria bacterium
CTACATGCACTTATTAGATTTTCGATTACAAAGCCTTCCCAGCTTTTACCTGAAACGGCATGGCTTCGTAGCGCATCCATTGTTTGCAAATTAAGCAACGCATGCAGTATTCCGCTATCACGTACGAAAGGTCGTGGAGATTTTACAAGACGCTTGCCAGTATTCACTGACCAGGGCTGTAGCGTTCGAACCAACAGGAGCTTTTCAAGAATATCCAGATAGCGCGCTATAGTATGACCACTCACGCCCAGAGAACGTGCAAATCGTTGGGCGTTAAACAGTTCACCCTGGTCATTGGCCAGCATTCGCCAGAAGCGTGCAAGTTGCTCTGTCGCTACCTGCAAACCAAACTGAGGAATATCGCGTTCTAAATAAGTCTGAATGAAATCCAGCCTCCACTGAAACGAAGCTTCCTTATCCTCACGCATGTAGCTCTCGGGAAACCCACCTTTCAGCCAAAGATCATCAATCAGATTTTGATTATTAGTGTCATTATTCGAATTGTCTCTGGTGATTTCGCGAAAGGTCAGCGGCGTCATTTCTACATAACTAATACGACCAGCCAGGCTTTCTGATGATTGTCGTAGTAAATCCATAGAAGCCGAACCAAGAATAAGAAACTTCCCTGCGTTTCCTTTCATTCGCCGTCTTTGATCAATTTGTCCACGCAGCACCTGAAATATTTCTGGTATGCGCTGCACTTCATCCAGAATGATCAGGTGTTCCAGGTATGACGAAAAATAAGCATCTGGATCATCAAGCAATTGACGGTCTGATGGGCTTTCTAAATCGAGGTATCTCGCTTTTGTCCCAACCTCAGCCGCGACCTCACGAGCCAGGGTAGTCTTGCCTACCTGCCGGGGGCCGACTAGAGCCACACTATCAAACTGAGTTAGACGGCGGAGAACAGTATCAAAGATTTCACGTTTAATCATCCTTGCATTCTTGCACTGACAGTTCAAATTTGCAAGGTTATGGATTTAAAATAACTGGCAAAGAGCGTAACTGAAATTTATTTTTCGATAAGTCGTGGGGTTCAGGTACACATATAAGTCCAGTCAGTAATAACTGCTCATTGTTCGTATTTGCCTTTTGCTCTGCAAAATTAAACGGCAGCTTTTTCAACGTCAGAGAGCATTGCATCAAAAATTGCCTGCTGTCAGATGAAATACAATCTCCATGTTTTTCTATCAAACGGTATTTAGACTTAACCTGTGATATAAATATTTCAGGAGGTGTTTCAAGTATCGAATTAAGTTGTTCAATTAAGCGATAAGTTGAGAGTACCTCTTTTGAACAGTAATGGATCGAAATGAACCTAAGGATTCGGGAAAAAAAGTAATAACTTAGCCAACTGTTTCTCTCTGTGCTCTCAGTGTTCTCTGTGGTGAAATGTTTCTATTTATTAAAACAAACTATTTCAAATCAGCGTCAGTTTTATTTTCTGGTGACTCAGAGCTTTCAACGCGTACCCATTTCCAGCCGCTGATCATTGGTTTAACCAGATTCTCGCGCTTCCAGATTCGATAAAAAACAATGGCAGCCAGATGCAATACCACCAGCACCAACAGCACTTCAGCAAATTGATGATGTAACCAGGTCATACCGCTTACAACCTCTTCACTGACATAAGCTACCAAAGGTCCGGATTCGAAAAAGTCATCTGACTCTATGAACAGACCAGTGACTCCCTGCCCTAGCAAGACAACTATCAAGGCCAGTACGGATAGTGAACCAACTGGATTGTGTCCCGGAGTACCACTGGGTTCTCGATGTGAAAATTTTGCTAGATACTTCACGATCTCTCTGGGGCCAGGAAACAGGGATTTCCAGCGCACTGGATGAGGACCGACAAGCCCCCAGAGGATACGAAAAGCCAGTAAACCCAGCACCGCGTAGCCCAGATAAAAATGCCACACAACTGTATCGAAGGACATAAATTCCCCGAACAGCCAGTTGAAAATAACAAGCAGTGCCAGAAGCCAGTGCCACAGGCGGGTCACTGGGTCCCAGATTTTTTGTAACTTAAGTTGTGTCACAGATTCAGATTTAGTGAATTATTTTTTCTCACGATACTCATCATGACATCCCTTACAGGATTTGCCCAATGCGCCAATTTTGCTCTTTAACTGATCTTTGCCCATACCGGCTACAGCAGCCAGCTCACGAACCGCCTTTGCATACTTTTTACCGTACTTACCAACTTCAGGATAGGTGGTCCAGAGTTTTGGCAATGTAGTGGTATCGTCAGGATAATTTTTATTATCAGTGCCTTTAACCCATGAACTACCGATATCAATATCCAGTAACTTAACCAGATTATCTGCCAGCATACTGGCCTTAGCAGCATCATATTCCATTTTGCCTTTCGCCATTGCAAACAATGGACCCGCATTGTAGGCACGTAGCTGCATCTCGCCTTGCCTTGCCTTGATAGCAGACTTATTCGGATCCTTGGCCGCCATTCCAGGCAGACTCAGCGAGAGCCCAATAGCAAATAAACCGACTTTTATATATGTATTCATAGGTGATTCTCCTTCATTAGAAATATTTGAACAGGCATTATAATCTGCTCAAAATTATCAGAACAATTCTGATTACATAGTCTGTTGAAAATTTAAGTTCATATAGTTACTTTATGTTATTTTCAATTCTATAAAAAACTGACGTAGTCAACTTTATTTGCCTATCAATAAGCTGTGTTGCTCTGTGATTTTTCTATCTCTATTCTAGGATCTGGGAATTCGTACATCATCCTCACTGAATGAACCTGTTTCAGGTCTGGCATGACAGGCCTGGCAGTTACTTAATGATTTAACCTTTGGGTTAGCCGTAATGTCACGTGCTGATAACTCATCATGTTTATTAATGATATATCGTGTTTTGGTGATGCGTAAGGGAGTATCACTATCTCTTAATGAACGCATAATTTTGACCGATCTTTTAAATCTTGAGTGATCAGCTGCATTAGCCACGGCATATTGTGTAAGCTCTTTTAGGGTTTCAGCATCTAATTCCGCATTTTCTCCAAAATGATCATCGAGGCTGGACATTAACTTTTCCCATGATCGCGCAGGAAGTAAGCCAGGTTGATAGGGAAAATGACATCCGCCGCATTCATCTATATAGGTCTGATTTTCAACAGGAGCAACGCCTGGTGACCTTTCCCCGCCAAACAGTCCACCGAAAACCCCTTCTGCATGTGAAATACCGGAAAAGGATAAGACAATTAATCCTAACGAGGTCGAAACAAGTAAAGATTTTAATTTCATAAATATACTCAGGTTGATTGATAGCTTAAATTTTCAGCGAGTATACACAATGAAACTTAATTCAATCTGAAATTTGAACATTTGCATAGGCAGCCACTTATATTGTTATTTGCCCATCTGCCCATATATAAATGTTAAATATTTCTCGAGGAGAAAATCATGATAATCCCAGAAAGAGACGCAGATGGTTATCTACTGGCAATGGACTCCTGGACACCTGAAATTGGTCAGGCCATGGCTGAAATTGATAATGTTGAACTGGATGAAACCAAATGGGCACAGATTTTAAAAGCCCGTGAATACTATGAAGAGAATGCGGTCGTCCCTCCGATAAGAACCTTTGCAAAATACATTGGAGAAGATAAAAAAGATGTATTCAAGTTATGGATGACTGGTCCAATGAAACCCATCACCAAGTACGGTGGCCTGCCAAAACCAACCGGTTGTGTTTAAAAAACCGATCACGATTATGCATAGTGTCAGACAGGCTTTAATTAAGTAGTTTGATTTAGGCTGCGGTACTACACAGAAACATTTTATTCATTACACACAAAACGAGATTCCATCTCTACAATTAACTGATTAGCAAACTGAGCGGCCGCTACTGGTAGCGTTCTACCGCGCAACTGGCCCAGATACAGCACACCCGCAGGCACATCACGTTCATTGATCTCACGCGTTACCAGACCAAGTGTCGCAGACTCAATCGGCAATCCCACGGGAATCTGAAAAGAGATTAAATCCTCATTCAATACATGATGGCGCAGATACTCAAAACTATCCGATTCAATCGCAATATCAAACGACCTCTGGGTTCGGCTTAACGCCATATCCAGTAGATGACGTACACCATAAGACATATTTGGCAGAGCGACAGGATATTGCAGGCAATCTGATAGCTGTATGTCTTGTTTCAATGCCAGTGGATGAGTGGATTTCATGATCACATGGATCGGTTGTCTGGCACGTAATAAAACCTGAAAATCGCTCATCTTCACGGGTTCAAAAACCAGTGCCAGATCTGCACTCATATCAATCAGTGATTGCTCCGCTGCTGCACGATCACGTAAATTAATACTAAAGGTCACATTAGGATGTTTAAGCCGATAGGCAGCTGTCTGTTGAGGAAGAAAAGAGGTTAATAGCGCCTGACTACAGGCTACCGACACATGTCCCCGCCGGATACCGGACAAATCAGCGATCTGACTTTTGACGCGCTCAATATCCGATAACTGCAGTCGAATATGATGAATATAGATCTCACCCGCTGCTGATAACCGAACCCCACTCGGCAGACGCTCGAATATATCCGCGCCCAGATCTTCTTCAATAGCCAGAATTCTACGATTCAATGCCGAAGAGGTTATCGACAGAGTATCGGCTGCTTTGCGGATAGATCCGGCGCGGGCGACCGCATCAACAAATCGTAAGGATTGCAGGTTTCTCAAGGATACACTCCACAGTGCTGCATTTTTTGCATCAGTATGCTGAGAATTTAACAGTATTTTGCAACAGTCACAAATGATTTAATGATTGCACTATTACGGACTCTATCTATAAAAAACATGCTACAGAACTTGCCCTTTGATCTACCCAGCCTGCATGAATCCTATGCAAGTGGAACCACAGTGCAACAGGTCGTTGAGGAATCTCTACGCCGAATTGCAGGAGTGAATGACCCGGGCATCTTTATCTATCAGTTGACCGATTCAGAGCTTGCGCAACAGATCGAATCACTGGGTGAATTTAACCTGTCAGAAAAACCACTATGGGGTATTCCCTTTGTCATCAAGGATAATATCGATGCTGAAGGTATAGATACGACAGCAGCCTGCCCAGATTACGCCTATCGTCCCGAGCAGGATGCCTTTGTGGTTACTCAACTGAAAAATGCAGGCGCAATATTAATTGGCAAGACCAATCTGGATCAGTTTGCTACCGGACTGGTTGGTGTAAGAACACCCTACCCCGCTCCTAAAAATGCGATAGATCCTGAGATAGTACCCGGCGGTTCAAGTTCAGGATCGGCTACGGCGGTAGCGCATGGACTGGTGTGTTTTTCATTGGGCACTGATACGGCAGGTTCCGGTCGTGTTCCTGCGGCTCTAAATAGCATTGTTGGTTTAAAGCCTACGTTAGGAGCCCTTTCGCTTTCGGGCGTGGTACCCGCCTGTAAAACATTAGACACGGTTTCGATATTTGCACTGAATGTAGAAGATGCTTATCAGGTATTTTCGATTGTCAGTCAGTTTGACAGCAGTGATGCTTTTTCAAAACACATCCCTGCTAAAAAATTACAACCGGCCCCTTCTACCTTCAAGGTAGGGATACCATCAAAACAATCCATACGTTTCTTTGATGACGCTATCCAGTCCGCTTCTTTCGATGACTCGATAAAGCTGTTGACACAATTAGGGGCTGAAATCATAGAAATAGATTTCACCCTGTTATATCAAATAGCCGATTTACTGTATCAGGGCGCCTGGGTTGCTGAACGTTATACGGTGATTGAAGATTTACTCAATTCCAGACCAGATTCGATACACCCAACCACATTAAAGGTGATTGAAAGGGCAGAAAATATTTCCAGTGCCGATGTGTTTCGGGACTTATACCATCTAGAGGATCTTAAAGCTCAGGCTTCGCCTTTGTTACAGGGTATGGATATGCTATGCGTACCAAGCATTCCTACATTTTATTCAGTTAGCGACCTGCAAGCAGACCCTATCGAACCGAACTCTCGCTTTGGCACCTATACCAACTTCGTCAATCTTCTCGATTTATGCGGCATTGCTGTTCCCGTCAATCAAAGATCAGATGGACGTCCCGGAAGTGTCACCTTGCTGGCGACAGCGGGCAAAGATGCGGAGATAGCTTCAATCGCTATACAGCTACAACGCAGCAGCAACGCAACCGTTGGGGCGACAGACTGGGCTCTACCTGAACAGACAGAACTGTTACCGAGTTTAAACGACGGAGAAATGATTTTAGCGGCTGTAGGTGCACATATGTCAGGCCTGCCGCTTAACTGGCAATTAACCGAGCGCGGTGCAAGGCTGTTACGTGCTGATAAAACGGCAGACCACTACAAACTCTATAGCCTGCCGGGCGGGCCACCATTCAGGCCAGGACTCATTCAGGATGTCTCTGGTTCCAGCATCGATGTTGAATTATGGATTATACCTGAAAGCCAGTTTGGTTCTTTCATTCAGGGCGTCCCCAAACCGCTGGTGATTGGCACCATAACCTTGAGCAATGGCGAGCAGGTTAAAAGCTTTTTATGTGAATCTATCGGACTCGATGGAGCACAGGATATTACGCATTTTGGAGGCTGGCGAGCCTTTCTTGAATCCAAATCCTGAGAATTTATAAATGCAAAAAGCTGTTATTAGAACAATCTTAAATTTGTATACGCATAAACGTGGAGCATCTGTCATGCTCGACTCTAGTTAAGTTGTTTTGCATTATTAAGGTGCATATATTCATGATTTGAGTGCACCTTGAAATTAAATATACGAGTTAAATTTTATTAACTCATTAATTGTTAATAGTTTTTTCGGTATTGGCTTATAAGATGCAATATTTAAGCAATATCAAGTTTTAGCGCACAAGGATATAACCAGGTGATTTAATTATCACCAACCAAACAAAACCAATAGGCAGCTAGGGTTCCGGCTACAACTATGTAGCGTCTGGTCCGAGAGCAGCCAACCTCGTGAGAGGTCACACGGCGGGACAAAAGCCCGGGAGAACAGATACCACTGGATGGTTAATGTCTCTTGTGCTTTTTTTTCGTCAACTATAAAAGGTAATGTTATGAAGAATCCTATCCGTTCGCTGTTACGTACATTGACTCTCAGTTTTTCAATGTTCGCCCTCCTGATTTTGTCATCTCCTGCAAGCTACGCCGCAGACAAACCTGAATTCAAACTCGCATGGACTATCTATGTCGGCTGGATGCCGTGGGATTACGCGGCTGCTTCAGGTATCGTCAATAAGTGGGCTGACAAATATGGTATTAAAATCGATGTTGTACAGATTAATGACTATGTTGAATCCATTAATCAATACACAGCCGGCCAGTTTGATGCCTGTGTTATGACCAATATGGATGCACTGACTATCCCGGCAGCCAGTGGTGTGGATTCAACAGCACTCATTGTTGGTGACTTCTCTAACGGTAACGATGGTATTGTTCTAAAAGGCGATAAAGCACTGAAAGATATTAAAGGCCAACAGGTGAACCTTGTAGAACTGAGCGTATCTCACTACCTGCTTGCGCGTGGTCTGGAAAGTGTCGGCATGTCTGAAAAAGACGTAAAAGTAGTCAATACTTCTGATGCTGATCTGGTCGCAGCATTCAGTTCTGACACGGTTACTTCAGTAACCACCTGGAATCCACTGCTGAGCGAAATTACAGCGCAACCCAATACCAGCGAAGTCTTTGACTCTTCTATGATCCCCGGCGAGATTATTGATCTACTGGTGGTAAATACTGAAACCCTGGCTGCTAACCCTAAACTGGGTAAAGCATTAACTGCTGCCTGGTATGAAATCATGGCAACTATGTCAGCTAACAATGCCGCAGCAACCAAAGCAAAAACCTTTATGGCTGAAGCATCGGGCACAGATTTAGCTGGTTTTGAATCTCAACTGGCTTCAACCAAAATGTTTTTCAAGCCAACCGATGCTGTAGCCTTCACTAAAAGCTCAGACCTGAAAGCGACTATGCAAAAGGTAAGTGAATTCTCATTTGATCATGGTTTGTTAGGTGAAGGTGCTCCTGATGCAGGCTTTATTGGTATCGAAACCCCAGCAGGCATTTTCGGTAACAAAGCTAACGTCAAGCTACGCTTTAATCCCGCCTATATGGAGATGGCAGCACAGGGCTCCCTTTAATCTGCAAACATCTATTCAACTGTTTCACAGAGATTAAAACGGAGTACCTATGACTCGACTAATCAACCGTCAGCCCGGCCGTTTTGGCCGGCTGGCACTGGGACTGCTGCCTTTTATCATTCTATTGATGGTTTATCTGGTGGCATCCGATGCCAGGTTGGCAGATAACCCCAGCGATAAATTATTACCATCATTTCAGAGTTTTGCTGATGCAATTGTGCGTATGGGGTTTGAGCCTAGCAAGCGTAGCGGCGAATACCTGCTGTGGCAGGACACTCTGTCCAGCTTGCAGCGCTTACTGATGGGGGTTGGTCTGAGTGCTCTGATCGGTCTGATCATTGGTGTTGGTAATGGGATGGTGCCCTACTTGCGCTCTCCCTTGTCACCGCTGGTTACTGCCATATCGTTAATCCCTCCGATGGCAATACTACCCATTCTGTTCATCACCTTTGGTCTTGGTGAACTATCAAAAGTGGTGCTTATCTTAATCGGTATAGGCCCGATCATTATACGTGATATTCAATTACGTACCGATGATCTGCCAGCGGAGCAATTGATTAAAGCGCAAACCCTGGGTGGCAATAGCTGGCAAATCATTCTGCGAGTTGTACTACCGCAGATTATGCCTCGCCTGATAGAAGCAGTACGCCTGACCCTGGGCAGTGCCTGGTTATTCCTGATTGCTGCTGAAGCGATTGCCTCTACAGATGGTCTGGGTTATCGCATCTTTCTGGTCAGACGCTATCTGGCGATGGATGTAATACTGCCCTATGTATTCTGGATCACAACACTGGCATTTGCTATGGACTGGTCACTTAAGCGCACCTCCATTCTGTTATTCCCCTGGTATCACGGCACTCAGGGAGACAGTAATGACTAAACAGGACAAGCCCATTATTCAGATTAAAAATCTGTTGAAAGAATATGGTGACAACGTTGTACTGGAGCGGATTAACCTGGATGTTTATGAGGGTGAATTCGTTAGCATAGTTGGTGCATCTGGCTGTGGTAAAACCACCTATTTGAATCTAATGCTGGGCACTGAACAGCCCAGTCGAGGGGATATTCTACTGGATGGAAAACCGCTAGACCCAGAACCCAATATTGAACGAGGCATAGTGTTCCAGAAGTATTCCGTATTTCCGCATATGACCGCACTGGAAAATGTCATGCTAGGTGAAGAATTCAGTAAGCAATCCATATCCAGTACGATGCTAGGTCGTCTTACCGGATCTGCGCGAAAACAGGCCAGAACCAACGCCATGAACATTCTGGAACAGGTAGGTCTGGGAGCCTCTGCTAAAAAGTACCCGAGTGAATTATCTGGCGGTATGCAACAACGACTGGCTATTGCTCAGGCGTTGATTAAGAAGCCTCGCATCTTACTACTGGATGAGCCCTTTGGTGCACTCGACCCCGGTATTCGTAAAGACATGCATGTGTTAATCAACCAGCTATGGCAGGAACAAAAGCTAACCGTGTTCATGATCACCCATGACCTGAGTGAAGGCTTTTTACTCGGCAGCCGACTTTGGGTGTTTGATAAAACACGCCATGACAGTCAGGCCCCGGAGCGATATGGCGCTCAGGTTACCTTTGACATTCCACTTAATAAAGAACAACCCAGCCAGCAGCAACTGGCACAGATTCAGGCAGCACAACAACCAGCCTGAGGAGAAAACAATGGATACAGCAATTTTTACTGATTTAATACCCGGTGCCAGCCACTGGTCTCTGGTCGTACCAGCAGGTCATACCCTGCAGTTTACCGATGTGGAAGGCGGTGCCAATGTAAGCCTGCTTTTTTATAACCCGAGCAATCTGCTTGAGCGATATAACGCACCTGACACATTAAAGTGCCAGCATACATTTAAGTTAACAAAGGATAACTGCCTGTATTCCGATATGGGGCGCATCTTTTGTTCCATCGTGCGTGATGATACTCAATGGATTGATACCGTCGCAGGCGTTGCTAACAAACACAAGGTCGCCACCAAATGGGGCCAACGTGATTATCAGAAAGACCGCAATAGCTGGCTACAGAATGGCTATGACAGCCTGCTGGTTGAAGTAGCGAAATACGGTCTGGGAAAACGTGACCTCGCGGCTAATCTAAACCTGTTCAGTAAGGTGTATACCGATGATGAAGGCAATATGAAGTTTGCTGAGAACCACAGCAAGGTGGGTGATGTAATTGAGTTAAGATTTGAGATTGAAACCCTGGTAGTACTGACGACCTGCCCCCACCCAATGAACCCTGCTACGGAATACCCCTTCAAGCCCGTAGAGATGAAGCTATTCAAATCTGATGCAGTCACTGCTGATGATAGCTGCTTAACGCATTGTGCAGAAAATGGACGGGGGTTTGAGAACAATCAACGCTACCTGGCAGCTTCCAGCTACTGCGGACACTAAGGAGATAATCATGATACTGGAAAGCAATTTACAGGCAGAAAATGCCGTGTTACGCGACATCGTTGATGCGGGTGATTACTACATGAAGGTACTCAAAGCCGGACAAACCGCACGCATTCTCGATCTGGAAGGAAACCAGGCTGCAGACACCCTGTTTTATAATGCTGCTGATCCGGCAGAACGCTATAGCGCAATCGATACCATCCGCGAACAGGGCAATGTCTATCTTACAGCTGGCAGCAAGCTGTTATCCAACGAGGGTAATGTGATGCTGGAGATTGTTGCAGACACCTGCGGACGTCATGACACGTTGGGTGGTGCCTGTGCAACCGAAAGCAATACCGTACGCTATGCATTAGAAAAAAAATGTATGCATGCCTGTCGGGATAGCTGGTTATTAGCGGTTGCAGAAAATGAACAGTTTGGCATGAGCAAGCGCGATATTACCCACAACATCAATTTCTTTATGAATGTCCCGATCACGGCTGAAGGTGGACTGACCTTTGAGGATGGCATCAGCGCAGCTGGTAAATACGTTGAGTTTAAAGCAGCAATGGATGTAATTGTGCTGATCTCTAACTGCCCTCAGCTGAATAACCCCTGTAACGCCTACAATCCAACGCCAGTAGAAGTCCTGATCTGGGATTGAATACCGTAATATTTAAGGTATCACAGTAAAGCATGGGCTGGGGACGACCCCAAACAAGCCCTGAGAATAACCGGGACGGCCCGGAATTCAGGTTATTAACAGATGTTTTCCAAGGTTCTTATTTCTAATCGCGGTGCAATTGCCTGTCGCATCATCCGTACCCTGCGCAACATGGGCATTACCAGTGTTGCCATCTATAGCGAGGCCGATGCCGATAGCCTGCATGTAATTCAGGCGGACGAAGCCTGGTCCCTGGGCGAAGGTGCGGCTGCGCAAACCTATCTGGATCAGGATAAGGTTTTAAATATTGCTAAACAGTCTGGAGCAGAGGCGATTCATCCCGGTTATGGATTTTTAAGTGAAAACCCTGATTTTGTTGAACGCTGTGAAGCCGAAGGTCTGATCTTTCTGGGCCCTACTCCTCAACAAATGAAAGAGTTTGGTTTGAAGCATTCGGCGCGGGAAATAGCCGAGCAGGGTCAGGTGCCACTGTTACCCGGTACCGGCCTGCTGCAGACACTGGATCAGGCTCTGGCAGAGTCAGAAACCATTGGCTACCCGGTGATGCTGAAAAGTACTGCAGGTGGCGGCGGCATCGGTATGCAACGCTGTAACACAGCGGCTGAATTAACAGATGCATATGATTCCGTACGACGCCTGAGTGAAAACAACTTCAGCAACAGCGGTATATTCATTGAAAAATTTATCCAGCATGCGCGCCATATAGAGGTACAGATTTTTGGTGATGGCAAAGGCAAGGTAGTCGCTCTGGGTGAACGAGATTGCTCAGCGCAGCGCCGCAACCAGAAAGTGATTGAAGAGACTCCGGCCCCTAATCTGAGCAACGAAACCCGATCAGCTCTACATAGCACAGCCATCAGACTGGCCGAACAGGTCAATTACCGCAATGCAGGTACCGTCGAATTTGTACTCGACCAGAATGATGAACAGTTTTATTTTCTGGAGGTTAACACCCGGCTTCAGGTTGAGCATGGGGTGACTGAAGAGATTTTTGGGGTTGATCTGGTTGAGTGGATGGTCAGACAGGGTGCTGGCGAGTTAACGCTGGCGGAACTGGAAAAGACTTTATCACCTCAGGGACATGCCATACAGGTACGCGTCTACGCCGAAGATGCGAATAAAGGCTTTCAACCCTGTGCCGGATTACTCAGCACTGTTGAATGGCCACAGCATGACGGTTTAAGGGTTGAACACTGGATAGAATCAGGGGTTGAAGTCTCACCATTTTTCGACCCTATGCTGGCGAAAGTGATTTTTCATGCGCCCACACGTACAGCTGCACTGGAAGGTTTGCTCACAGCATTAGCAGAAACGACTATCTATGGAATAGAACACAACCTGAGCTATCTGCAGCAACTGTTAGCCAGTGAAGTTGTGCAAACAAGTCAGGTGTTAACCCGATCTTTGAATGACTTTGTTTATCAGCCGACTACCTTCGATGTATTAAGTGCCGGTACCCAGACCACCATCCAGGATTATCCCGCTCGTGCAGGCTACTGGGATATAGGCGTTCCACCTTCCGGGCCTATGGATTCCATCAGCTTTCGTCTGGCCAATCAGTTACTGAATAACCCAACTGATGCAGCCGGATTGGAGATGATCATCAGTGGGCCAACGCTAAGGTTCAACATTGCTTCACAGTTTGTGATTACTGGCGCTGAACTGAATGCAACACTGGATGGAGAAATCGTGCCAATGTGGACAGTCGTCGCGGTTACAGCGGGGCAAACGCTCAAGCTGGGCCATATTAGCGGTGCAGGTGCCAGAAGTTATCTGGCCGTAGCTGGAGGTATTCAATGCCCACAATATCTGGGTAGCCGATCGACCTTTACACTGGGGCAGTTTGGCGGTCATGCTGGAAGATCTTTACGCCCGGGAGATGTTTTACATCTGGATAGTTCTTTTGAAGTCAGCGCAAAACCTGGAAGCATGGTCGAACAACGTCCTGAGCTTTCTCAAAACTGGTCTATTCGTGTCATCTATGGCCCGCACGGTGCACCAGATTTTTTTACTGATCATGATATCGCCACCTTTTTCAAAGCCGAGTGGCAGGTACACTTTAATTCTAGCCGCACCGGTGTTCGTCTGATTGGTCCTAAACCTGAATGGGCGAGAGAAGATGGCGGTGAAGCCGGTTTACACCCATCCAATATTCACGACAATGCTTACGCGGTTGGCACTATCGATTTTACCGGAGATATGCCTGTAATCCTGGGGCCAGATGGCCCCAGTCTGGGTGGCTTTGTCTGCCCTGCTACCATTATCAAAGCAGATCTATGGAAGATTGGACAACTCAAGGCAGGAGACAAAATCAACTTCCAGCCGGTTTCGATTGTAGAAGCCGCAGAGGCTGAGCGTCAGCAGCTCATCAGTCTCTCTGAATCTGAGTTTTTTGAAGCAAAGCTTAAATCGATTGAACTAAGCTCGCCTGTCATCAAACAACTGGAAGCTGCGGTGCATGGCGAGAAGGTGGTTTACCGCCCCAGTGGCGAAGATTTTCTGCTGGTAGAGTATGGCCCGCAATTGCTGGATATTCGATTACGTTTTCGCGTGCATGCACTGATGCTTAAACTGCAGGAAATGAAAGTTTCCGGGATCAGGGAGCTGACCCCGGGTATTCGTTCGCTGCAGGTTCACTACGACAATCTGAAACTACCTTTAGACCAGTTGCTGGCGCTGCTGGAAATCGCTGAAGCTGGACTGGGTAATATCGACGCCCTAACCGTGCCAGCGCGCGTAGTTCACCTGCCCCTTTCCTGGGATGATGATGCGACCAGACTGGCTATCAAAAAATACGATGAAGTAGTCCGTAAGGATGCACCATGGTGTCCTGATAATATCGAGTTTATTCGTCGCATTAATGGTCTGGACTCGGTAGAAGACGTTAAGAAGATTGTATTCGATGCACGCTATCTGGTGATGGGACTGGGTGATGTTTATCTGGGCGCACCAGTAGCAACCCCCATCGATCCACGCCACCGTCTGGTCACCACAAAATATAATCCCGCGCGTACCTGGACACCTGAAAATGCAGTCGGTATAGGTGGTGCTTACCTATGTGTTTACGGCATGGAAGGTCCGGGTGGATATCAGTTCATAGGTCGCACCCTGCAGATGTGGAATCGCTATCGTCAGACTGAAGCGTTTAGCAAACCCTGGCTACTGAGGTTCTTTGATCAAATCTGTTTCTATGAAGTCAGCGCAGAAGAGTTACTAGAAATTCGTCGTCAACACCCGCGTGGTCAGTACCCGGTTCGTATTGAAGAAACTGAGTTTTCTCTCGCTGAGTATCAAAAGCTGCTGGATGAACACCAGACTGAGATTCAACAGGTCAAGTCACGTCAGCAAATCGCTTTTGAAGCCGAAAGACAGCGTTGGGTGGAGAGCGGACAGGCAAACTTTGCCGCTGAAACAATGGTCGAGGCACAGGAACTGGATGAAGTACTTGCTGAGAATGAGGTTGCTGTAGAAAGTCATATCGCAGGAAATATCTGGCAGGTATTAGTAGAGCCAGGGCAAAGCGTAAAAGCAGGAGATGTTGTCATGGTGCTGGAAGCAATGAAGATGGAACTGGAAGTAACCGCTACTGAATCGGGCATTATAAACAGTATCTGCCAACAGTCAGGATCACAGGTGCATGCGGGGCAGCGTCTTATTGTGATAGATTGCAGCGAATCCAGCTGACCTGAAAATTGCCACGGAAGTAAGGCCTTAAGAATGAGAAAAGCGAAAATACAATTTTCGCTTTTCTTGCAAAATCAAACACCTGTAGTCAATGATTTACAGGAGCAGATGCGGCTGGTTTATACCCACTCAGGCCGTTTTTATACCAAAATCTTCATGCTCTTTATAAGCCTCATGGCAATGCAGAACAGGCATATCAGCCAGTCTATCGAGCTTTAATGTGGTCACCGTATCATCTCGAATAGATAGGAAAAGATCTTCATGCGACACAATCGAGATACCGTAGGAAGGAATCATCTTGCGTATTTTTTCCTGCCATTCATCAGTTGCCAGTTGTTCAGGAAAACATTTTTCGATGATTTCAAGAATGATGGGCACCAGTATGGATGCACCGGGAGAAGCGCCAAGCAATGCGGCTAAGGT
Source organism: Gammaproteobacteria bacterium (assembly GCA_050295575.1). GTDB lineage: Bacteria > Pseudomonadota > Gammaproteobacteria > JACNJF01. Next base: position 15,364 of record JBNKPX010000007.1, read on the forward strand.
GCCATCTGAGCTGTGAATAACCTCTGTACCAAACTCCAGTTTCCCACCTTTATCCGGGCATTTCTTAATGATCTGTACCCTTTGGCCTGCAGTGGCAAATGCCCAATCGGTGTCATGGGCGTCAGGATAATACTCCCGCAGGGCATCCATACGCGAGGCATGGGTTTGGGTAATTTCCTTGATCAAATACATTATCAGATCAAAGTTTCTTACACTAACATTCAGCATTGGCCACAGATTATCCAGCCTGAATGACTTAAAAAGATCCCAGGCTGAGCCATTTTTCAGAAACTTGGTGGTGTAACCGGCAAAAGGCCCGAACAATAGGGCTTCTTCTCCATCGATCAAACGGGTATCTAAATGGGGCACTGACATAGGAGGCGATCCCACCGAGGCCTTGCCATAGACCTTGGCCATGTGCTGTTCAACAATCCTGGGGTTTTTACAAACCAGCCATTGACCACTAACAGGGAAGCCGCCATAACCTTTAGCTTCAGGAATTCCTGATTTTTGCAACAGAGGTAGCGTCGCGCCCCCTGCCCCGATAAACAGGAATTTGGCGTTAACATGACTAATCTCCGAATTCGGTTTGTGCTTTAAGGTCACCGTCCAGCTCTTATCGCTTTCCTGCCTGAGATCTTTGGCGGTGGTATTGAGCATCAATTCGAATCCTTCCTGCGTGTTCAGATGCCGAATCATTCCTCGACTAACCGCCGCGAAATTAACATCGGTACCGTGAGCTACCCGGGTTGCTGCGACTTTTTGATTGGGATCTCGCTTCTTCATGATTAATGGCATCCACTGGCGCAGAACCTCTGGGTCTTCGCTAAACTCCATTGGAGCAAACATGGGATGCTTAATCAGCTCCTGATGGCGTTTGCGCAGGAACTCTACGTTGTCCTTGCCCCAGACAAAACTCACATGAGGCACAGGATTAATGAAATTTTCCGGCGATGGCAATGCACCCAGTTTGACCAGATGTGACCAGTATTGCAGGCTCACTTCATAACGGGCATTGATGCCGAAGGCCTTATGAATATCGATACTGCCGTCTTCCAGTTGAGGGGTATAGTTCAATTCACAGTAAGCAGCATGTCCGGTTCCAGCATTATTCCAGCCCGAACTACTCTCCTGCAGTGGGGTGCCCAGGCGCTCAACCATAATCACAGACAGGGAAGGATCAAGCTGCTTCAACATAGACGCAAGCGTAGAGCTCATTGCTCCAGCACCAATCAGGAGGACATCAGTTTTCACATACATAGTTAAAATACCGGTTAAACATTGATTTCACCGCGCCCTGTTAGGATACCTCAGATCAGGCATGCCAATTACTAGCACAGGGAAGAGCATCTGGAGAATTATACTGAACAGCGTACGGTTCCGGCCTATAGAATAATAGGGGTCTATCACTGAATCTAACGTTATTTATTAATCACATGGATTGGTTTTTTAACGCAGTCCACCTATTCCCGTATGCATCTAATGGATTTATAGCTGATTTACGGTAAAGCGACAGTATTAGTTCGTCGTCAACCTTAAGTAGAGAATACGAAAGCAGAAAACTAGTACCTATAAGCCTCAAATGATAGCGGCACAGGAGTTTCCCCGATGTGATTGGGGCTTTGTAAGAGCGCATGTCGCTCTTTTGTACTTCTTACCTTACAACTTGTAAGCAGTGCCAAATCTGTTGATAAAGTGGGCAAGGAAGCTTCAACCTAGCTACGTCCTGGCAATCCCTATGCAGCGGTTGAGGCTGGATTCCTATCTCCAGTAGAGATGATCGCGCTTGGGTAATAAACCTGGAGACAGAGCGGTATGAAAAAGACAACCAACCCGTGGTACCACAATATTCGGTACCCGGGTGGTTAACGTATTATCAAACCTGGTTCTGTTGGCTGTTGCAACTTAACTACTATCTTTTCCGTTTCAATACTGGCAATAGCAACAATCCCAGACCAAACAGTGCCAGTATAGAGGGCTCAGGAACCCTGCTGGACGGAGCATACATTGCATATGACCCGGAGATCTCGGTTTGCCCCAGGTTGGTCAGGTCATAGACGCCGGTTTTGGCATAACTTGTGGCATCGGTGTCGAGGAAAAAGAAGTTGGACGAATCCCCGGCTTGCAGTCCTTCATCAAAAATGAAATTGACATAGCCATCGAACGGGCTGTCGAACAGGTAGGCGGAATCAGGCGCATCGTCGCCTAGACCATCGATGCGGTAATCGGCATCATAGGTCGTGGTCAAAAAGTCTCCAATGCGGAAATCCCCGATAGCACCCGAGGAATCCTCATCGTTGAATACACGCCAGTAAAAGTCCAGCGAGCCATTGACCGACTCGACAATACGGGTTTGAACTGCGCCGAAAACAGTGCCGCCATAAGCGGAAAACGAGAAATCTAGCAAGTCATCGACAATTATGGTGCCGGCCAGATCAGGGTCATCCGCGACAGTGGTACCGGTCAGTGGAGTAAACGAGTTGGTGGTGAGCAGGACCGCCTGGGCAGGCACGGCAATCAGGCCGTAGAACAGGGTGATAAATAGCAGTTTACGTACGATTGTTTTCATAACGAACCCCCTTTATTCAGATTGGTTTCCAATACTTCCCTGAATTAAAAAAGCATACTACGTGCCGAATTAATCATTCACAGCAACTTCAAAGGTTTCCATTCAGACTGCAGTAGTAACAACATGGCCAGTGTAAAATCTGTCGACGCCTTTAATGATCGGCATGTCAAATATCTTTACAATTGTGTTGAATTTCCTTTGGGTGATGAATGTTAAAAAAACCGACCAGCTGATCACATCAACCACCAGAAAATTGCTCCACCTCCTTTTAAATGCCATATATTGCGTACAACCATGTATTGCTTATGCACCCAGTCGAAAATAACTACTCATTAAGGTTTAATAAAAACAAATTTGGACTTATTTATAGTGATACGGGCCTCTAAACTGCAACAAAACATTATAAATCCGTATAATCAGCAAAATTAATTCTATGTAGCAGGAAGCCCTGTTTGGATATAATTTCTCGACATATTCAATAATCAAGCGAATTTTCGGTTCGCAAAAATCGATTATTAATATCAATTTGGATTTTTTATGGACATATCAACACCTAAATATATTTTGGTTGAGAAGTACATCAAGGACCAGATCAAGAAAGGGAATATTATTGACAGACTGCCTGGAGAACGAACTCTGGCAAAAGAACTGGGCTTCTCTTATATGACCGTTCGCAAGGCTGTAGAAAACCTGGTTGCTGAGAGGGTTTTATATAGAATCCCAACCAAAGGGACCTTTGTTAGCGACAAAAAATCCACCAAAAAAACCATCCATTCAATCGGTTATTTCCTCGATAGCGGTATCGAGCAGGGGCTATCTAACCCTTACTACTCTCTGATTTTTAACGCGCTGGAAAAAGAAGCCTCAAAACATGGATACCTGCTTACCTATTTCACTAATAGTAGTGACAAGATACTGGAAAAAACCGTTGCCAAGCTAGACGGAGTCATTGTGAGCAGTTTTCCCAGGATAGAGAACATTATTCAGAATATTAAACAGCATGTTCCTGTTGTTGCTCTGGATAATGCTTCATCTGATAAGACCATACCTTCCGTCATCATTGATAATTTTAACGCGGTACTGGAGTCGTTTGATCACCTGTATAAACTAGGCCACAGACGCATCGCTTTTATGACCGGTCTTGATCACTCTGATATAGATAAAAATCGTTGCGCAGGGTATCAAAATGGCTTGAGCAGGCATGGCCTGAAATTTGATGAAAGCCTCCTCTTCAGAGGAAGTTATTCCTTCCCTGCCGGGATTGAAGGGGCTGCATACTTCCTTAATTTAGAACAGCCACCAACGGCGATAATATGTGCTAACGATTCGATGGCATTAGGAGCCATACGTAAGCTTAGACAGGAGGGAGTAGGAGTTCCCGAAGACATTAGCATACTCGGATTTGACGATATTGATGTCGCTTCACAAATTACCCCTCCGCTAACGACTGTTAAGGCACCCATTAAGGAAATTGCTCAGTACTCATTTGATATGCTGAAGAAATTGATTCTGGATAAGGCACTAGAGACTAAACACATAGCCTTACCTGCTAAACTTGTTATACGACAAACCTGTGGCAAGGTTGTAGAAAATACAGCTGTTGCCTGATAAATATAACTTCAATTCTGTACCACACACTTCGATGCCAATGAATACATAAAAGCATTCATCAGTGATGATTCGGCATTTTGTACCAATAATCAATTGATTAACTGCCTCCTTACTTCTATGGCCCGGTTTTTCGATTATTAATTCTTCTATCCCCTTTACAATATTTTATTAAGCAGGTTGCTAAGGATGAATTTGTAAATTTCTCAGCGTAGACTTTATGCTGACCTAATTTACATTACATGAGGACCCTTATGGCTACTGATTTCTTCACTCTAGATAAACCCGTTGCTTACGAAGGCCCAAGCTCTGAAAATCCACTGGCTTTTCGCTGGTATGATGCAGAGCGTGAGGTTCTAGGGAAACCTCTGTCCGAGCATTTACGTTTTGCTGTTTGCTACTGGCATAATTTCTGCTGGAATGGTTCGGATGTGTTTGGTGAAGGTACCTTCGGACGTCCCTGGATCAACTCGACACAGGACCCCATGTCTGCCGCCAGGCAGAAACTGGATGTGGCTTTTGAATTCATCAATAAACTGGGAGCTCCGTACTTCTGCTTCCACGATCGTGATATCGCACCGGAAGGCTCCAGCGTTGCAGAGTCGCGCACTAACCTTGAGGAGATGACCGACCTGGCTGGTGAGAAGATGCAGCAGACCGGCATCAAGCTATTATGGGGTACTGCGAACCTGTTTAGTAACAAGCGTTATGCGGCAGGCGCGTCGACCAACCCCAGCCCTGAGGTGTTCAGTTTTGCGGCGCAACAGATCAAGAATGCGATAGATGCCACGCATAAGCTCGGCGGACAGAATTATGTGTTATGGGGCGGTCGTGAAGGCTACGAAACCCTGTTAAACACCGACCTGAAACGCGAAGCAGACCAGTTCGGACGCTTTCTATCGATGATAGTTGATTACAAACACAAAATCGGTTTTAACGGCACATTACTCATCGAGCCCAAACCTCAGGAACCAACCAAGCACCAATACGATTATGACACCGCAACGGTTTATGGCTTTTTACAGCGCTATGGCCTGGAAAAAGAATTTAAGGTTAATATTGAAGTCAATCATGCCACTCTCGCCGGACATAGTTTTCATCATGAAGTTGCGCTTGCGTCTTCGCTCGATTTTCTGGGCAGTGTCGATGCCAATCGTGGTGATTACCAGAACGGCTGGGATACCGACCAGTTTCCGAACAGTGTCGATGAACTGGTAGTCGCCTGTTATGAAATCATTCGTGCAGGTGGTTTTGCAACGGGTGGCTTTAATTTCGATGCCAAACTACGTCGCCAGAGTATCGATCCGATGGATCTGTTTCACGGACATGTTGGCGGTATGGATGTGATTGCCCGTGCTTTTCTGATCGCTGCCGAGCTTTACCAGAAAAACGATCTGCAGGACTTTATTGATAATCGTTACAGTGGATGGAAAGCGGGAATTGGGGCTGAAATCCTCAACGACCAACACGATCTGGCCAGCCTCGCCGACTATGTGGAAACACAGAATCTGGATCCTCAACCGGTATCCGGATGTCAGGAAATGCTGGAAAACCGGGTCAACCGGGCTATTGACTCGTTCAAGGGATAACAACAGGAGTCAGCGTCATGATGTATGCGGGAATCGACTGTGGCACTCAGGGCAGCAAAGTCGTCATCTACGATGCGGAAAGCCATCAGGTCCTGTCTCAGGGCTATGCGGAACACGAGATAATCAGCGATGACCAGGGTACTCGAGAGCAGCATCCCCAGTGGTGGATAGCTGCAATCAAGGATGCCTTTGCACAGGTGCTGGCAGACCCCAGGGTTGATGCAGATGCGATCGTCGCACTTGGGGTTTCCGGCCAGCAACATGGCCTGGTGGTAATGGATGACAACGACTCTGTAATCCGCCCGGCCAAGCTTTGGTGTGATACCTCAACTTACCAGCAGAATGAGCAACTGGTGAATGCATTAGGTGGAAAATCCGCAGTTATTGAGCATATTGGCTTAAACATCCTGACCGGCTATACGGCATCCAAACTGTTATGGATGAAACAACAGGAAGCGGAAAATTTTTCGCGCATTCGCAGCATCCTGTTGCCGCATGATTACCTGAACTTCTGGCTGACTGGGGAAAAAACAGCCGAGTATGGCGATGCATCCGGCAGCGGTTTTTTTGATATCCGCACACGCAGCTGGTCTGAAACGGTATTGCGACAGATTGATGATAGCGATTTACTAATATCCGCCCTGCCCCGTCTACTGAGTGCCGAGCAGGAAGCTGGACGCTTAAGCGAAACAGCAGCCAAAGCTCTTGGGCTTAAGCCAGGGATCCTGGTATCCAGTGGCGGCGGCGATAATATGATGGGTGCCATTGGCACCGGTAATGTTAGTCCCGGACAGATAACCATGAGCCTGGGCACATCTGGTACCCTGTATGCCTATATGCAGCATCCCAGTAGCGATCCTCAGGAACTTGTTGCGGCATTCTGCTCCAGCAATAATGCCTGGTTACCACTGGTCTGCACCATGAATGTCACCAATATTACCTCTGGTTTCCAGAACCTGCTGGGGTTTGACCATACACGTTTTAACCAGGCTTTAGAAAACACCGCCATAGGTGCAGGCGGATTAACTATGACACCATTTTTAAACGGCGAACGAACCCCAGACCTGCCGGAAGCACGTGGCAGCCTGCTCGGTATGAATAGCGAAAACTTAACGCCGGATAACCTGTGTCGGGTAGCAGTCGAAGGTGTCAGCTTTGGGCTGCGCTATGGTCTCGAGCTATTTGAAAATAGCGGCCTGCAGGCGAAGGGCATTAAGCTGATTGGCGGCGGCTCAAAAAGTCCTGCCTGGCGCCAGATCATTGCCGATATGATGAACACTTCAGTAGAGGTTCCTGTTGAAGCTGAAGCCGCCGCTCTGGGTGCTGCCCTGCAGGCACAATGGTGCCATAGTCATAGCGAAGGTAACGCCATCTCGCTAGATGAAATATGTCGCACAGGTGTCAAGCTGAACCCTGCTCAGCAATGTGAACCTGATTCACACAATGCTGAACAATATCAGCAGGTTTACCAGCGTTATTGCAAAGCTCGTCAAACCATTTATCAGGTTTAACCCAGATTCCCTATGCAGATAAGTACTCAATCATTAATTCAGGCCAGTGTAAAACCTTTTGGGACCACATTTGAAAACCAGCAGGTAGAATGTATTACGCTAACGAATCGATCCCACAATAACCGAGGGATTGAAGTTGACCTGATCAACCTGGGGGCATCGATACACAGGATTCGAACACCCGATCAGCAGGGTCGGCTGGAAGATATTGTGCTGTATTGTGAGGATGTCAAACATTACCAAACGCAGAAAGCGTTTCTGGGTGCCACTATCGGTCGATATGCGAATCGTATAGCAGGGGCAGCATTTAACCTGGATGGTCAGCAGATCTCGCTACTTGCTAACGAGGGGGCGAATCAGCTACATGGGGGTGCAGACGGTTTCGATAAGCGCCTCTGGATTCGCCAGAACCCGATTACGCCTGACACCAGTCATGTACAGTTTCAGCTGGTTTCGCCTGTGGGTGATCAGGGCTACCCCGGCCGGCTGAAGACAACTATCGATTATCAACTGACGCAGGACAACCGCCTGGTTATCGATATCAGAGCGATCACGTCTGAAACGACAGTGCTCAATCTGACTAATCATGCTTATTTCAATTTATCGGGTTTAATCCACGCCAATTTACATGAACATTATGCCACTATACCGAGCACCTATGTGTGCACGGTTGATGATCAACGGATTCCTACTGGAAAGATAGAAAATATCAGTGGGTCTGCACTGGATCTGCATTACCCGACTCATATCCAGCAAATACTGGACGAGCAGCCAGCGGAACTCTATCGTCAGAATGGTTTTGACCATACTTACGTCTATAACAATGACAGCGAACTGAAACACCTTGCCACAGTTTCTCACCTGACCTCGGCACGCAAAGTATCGCTTTTTAGTACACAACCAGGACTTCAATTTTATACAGGCAATCATCTGGCCGAGTCTCAGGCTTACGGTCCGGCAGGCGCGTATCAGGCCCATGGAGGATTTTGTCTTGAGGCCCAGCATCTACCTGATTCGCCAAATCACGACCATTTTCCCAGCACGCGCCTGGTTCCGGGACAACTTTATCATCAACAGATTATTTATCGATTCGGACTGGTTTGAATCGTCAACAAGGGGAGATCGATTATGTTTAACTGGGGAATCATTGCACCGGGACGCATAGCCCGCCAATTTGCCCGAGGATTACAGGTGATAGACGATGCCTGTCTATATGCGATCGCCAGCACCAGTGCACAACGCGCACAACAGTTTATCGAAGATATCGGCGCGGTGGAGAAGACTTACAGCCGTTATCAGGACCTTGTTTCTGACCCGAAAGTCGATGCAGTTTATATTGCCAACCCGCACCGCTACCATTTCGATAGTATCGCCCTGTGCCTGCAGGCAGGTAAACCGGTTTTATGTGAAAAGCCTTTGACGATCAGCGCCAGTGAATCTGAGACATTGTTTAAGCTAGCGGCTGAAAACAGGGTTTTCCTGATGGAAGGACTTTGGACTCGCTACCTGCCTGCCTGGGTACAGGCCAAGCAATGGATCGACCAGGGTCGTATCGGTGAGGTTCGATTAATGACTTCAACCTTTGGCGTACAGATTCCGCGTGATGCCAGCGACCGTCTGTTAAACCTTGAGTCGGGCGGAGGCGTACAACTGGATATGGGGGTTTATAACGTCGCGATGAGCCAGTACATCACCCAGCGTGACCCGCACTCCATCGTTGCCAATGGCTGGATTGGCGAAACCGGGGTCGATGAACTCACCAGCGCGTTGCTTAACTACGGTGGTGTTACCAGCATGTATACCTGTAATTTCCAGGTTAATACTGAAAACGATTTTACCATTTACGGCAGTAAGGGCCGCGTACGCGTTGCGTCAAATTTCTGGGAATCTACTGGTGCATCACTGATACTGGATAATGGCAACTATGAAACCTTTGAGCGGCCGTTTCGCGCTACAGGTTTTGAATACGAAGCAGAAGCTGCCATGCAATCCATACGGCAAGGAAAACTGGAAAACGAGATCATGCCGTGGAATCACACGCTGGGTAATATGCAAACCATGGATAAAGTGCTTAGCCAAATAGGCATGGCGTATCCGTTTAGCCCCCTCAAGCAGAGCTAACAACCATCCTGAATTGATGTTTTACATGCCATCAGTTAACTTAGAGTCTGTTAACACTGCTACCTTAACGCGACTATTCGAGCAAACAACAGGATGTTCTCAGATCGATATAAAATTAACCTTCTATTCAACGCCAGCAAGGTTTATGACCGGCGCATTATCGAAGGCATCGGGAATTACTTTCAATCCAGTCATTGTGATTGGGATGTTTTTGTTGAGGAAGACTTTCGCTGTCGCGTACAGAATATTTGCGAATTAAGTGGCGACGGCATCATCGCGGATTATGATAATCCAGAAGTTGTGGAAGCCCTGCAGGATTGCCAGATGCCTATCGTTGCCACAGGCAGTTCATACTCGAACCCGGACAACTATCCCGATGTTCCCTATTACGCGACCGATAATAATGCGTTGGTGAATGCTGCTTATGTTCATTTAATCAACAAAGGTGTACAGCGTTTTGCCTTTTATGGCTTACCCGAAAGCCCAATGCATCGCTGGGCGCGAGAACGTGAAAAAGCGTTTATCGATATGTCGTTGCGCAATCAGTTTTTCCATACGGTCTACCGAGGACACCTGACCAGTCCTGATAACTGGCAAGCCTCCATGCGTGAACTGGGTGAATGGCTGCAATCCCTGCCCCAGCCTACTGGCATCATAGCGGTCACCGATGCGAGAGCGCGCCATATCCTGCAAATATGCAGTCACCTCAATATTATGATTCCCGATCAGATCAGTCTGATCGGTATCGATGATGAAGAACTCACTCAGTATCTTTCGCGTATTTCATTAAGCTCGGTCGCACAGGGCTGCCAGCAGATAGGTTTCCAGGCAGCCAGACACCTGCATTCGATATTGTCAGGCAAAACTCAGCCACCGATTCAACCCGTATTGATTCCGCCAAAGGGCGTTATTGAGCGACAGTCATCTGATTTCCGGGCACTGCAGGATCCGAATGTCATCAAGGCTACCCATTTCATTCGCCATAACGCCTGCCGTGGGATTAAGGTATCTCAGGTGGTTGATTATGTTGGCATCTCTCGCTCCAATCTGGAAACCCGCTTCCTCGGAGAATACGGACACTCCATGCATACCGAGTTACACCAGACCAAATTCAATCGTGCCAAAACCCTGCTGGAAACCACCAATATCCCGATTCCAGAGATTGCAGCTCGCTGTGGCTTTCATTCCACCCAATACCTGTACACCGTGTTTCGGCGTAATCTGCAAATCACGCCCAAGGAATATCGTTATATGAAACATGAGGAAAACGAGGCATGAAAGCGACCTGCTATATCAGGTACGCTACTTTAGTCATTGGCCTGGCAGCTAGCTTAAACATACAGGCCGATATTGAGCTGCCCTCACCCAATATTGAGTTTCCTGAAGTCGATATGCAAAGCGTAAAACTGGGCCGTTTACTGTTTTACGATCCCGTGCTCAGTGGCAATAAGGGAGTCGCCTGCGCCACCTGCCACCATCCAGAGTTCGGCACCTCGGATGGTTTATCACTCGGCCTGGGGGATGGCGCAAAGGGTCTTGGTACGCGTCGACTCATTGATCAAAGTAATCTTCCTGAACAACGTGTGGCACGCAACTCACCGGCATTATTTAACCTTGGTGCGAAGCAGTTTAAATCACTATTTCATGATGGTCGCCTGGAAATCGATCCCGATAAACCGAATCAATTACGTTCACCTCTGGGCGCAGATATGACTACTGGTTTTGCCAGCCTGTTATCTGCACAAGCCATGTTTCCGGTGTTAGCCGCAGATGAAATGGCGGGACATTATAGCGAAAGCGATGTCTCCAGGGCGGTGCGCATGGGCTTACTCACGCATAATGGAGGCGCCTGGGATTTACTTGCAAAGCGTATCCAGAACATCGCTGAATATCGACAGGCTTTCGATGCTATGAATGGTAAAGACAGTGCGATTAATTTTTATCATATCTCCAATGCTATCGCAGACTTTATCAGTTACGAATGGCGCGCGGATAACAGCCCGTTTGATCAATACTTAAGGGGCCAAAGCAAGCTGAATGCAGCCGCCACTGCAGGCATGCGTTTATTTTATGGCAAGGCTGATTGCGCGCGTTGCCATAGTGGTGTACTGCAAACCGACCATGCTTTCCATGCGATTGCTATGCCGCAATTTGGCCCCGGTAAAACCGGTCGCTTCGAAGACGACCAGCGCGATACAGGACGCTTTCGGGTCACGGGCAATATTCAGGATAAATACAAATTCCGCACGCCCAGCCTGCGTAACGCTGAACTCACCGCGCCTTATGGCCACAGCGGTGCTTATCCGAGCTTACAGGCTGTGATTCGTCATCATCTTGATCCGGTCGCTTCGTTGTATCATTACTCGCGTGACCTGCCCATCCTGCCCGAGTTACCCGGCAGTAATGACTGGAAAATCATGGATGATAAAAAGGAGCTGGCTGATATCGCCAGCGCAAATAAACTGGAACCGATGCAGTTGAGTGATCAGGAAGTAGATTCGCTGGTCAGCTTTATCTCTGCGCTAACCGATCAATCCAGCCGTAAGGGACGCCTCGGTATACCGCAAACGGTACCCAGTGGCTTGCCGGTTATTCAATAAGCGGGGTTAATGAGCCCGAACTGCCCCGTGTCAACCTGACTTGCTGGTTGCTATCAAGCCTGATCCAGTCACTCACCACAGCGTCCGGCCAGGTAACCCTGACGCGCACATTTTTCGCGTCTCCCAGACCAAAATGCTGATATCCTGAAGCGCCACCTGCATGGCCACCACCAATAGTAATTTCGCGATACCAGGCTTTGTCATTTGTGCGTATTTCAAGCCAGGCTCCTATCGCATTCGGATTAGCTCCCTGCTGTATCAAGTCCAACAATAACCAGTGTCCATCCGACTGGGTAGTATTTTGGTAGATTTCTGCTACAGCATTACGATTTAGAACCGCCAGATCAGGCAAACCATCGAGGTTAAGATCGGTCAGGGTGGCACCACGGCTTTTGGCGAAACTGGCAACACCGGCGGCTAATGCCTGCTCATCAAACTTGCCTTCACTGTTCTGAATCAACAGGTTGTTCGGATCAAGTACTGCACTGGACAGCATTTGCTCGACATTTCCCTTAGCGATGAAGATATCGTCCAGACCATCATTGTTAACATCAGCAAATTCTGCATGCCAACCGGTAGACGGCCTTCCATCATCTCCGGTAAACGGACGGTGCGCGGTTATTCCGCGATCAAAGCGAGCATTTAAATATTTGGGGCCATGGGCAGTGCGATCCAGCGTTTGCAGTTTTTGATCACCCATTGAAGTCAGGAATATCTCTGGATAACCATCACCCGTTAAATCACGACTGGCGATACCCATGCCCCACAGTGAGTAATCGACCCAGCCATCCTGTGCGGCATAAAGCCGGGGTTCGGCTTCCATTGCCCATAACTGTTCCGAGCCACCGCGTACATAGTAATGCCGGTCATTGCTGATACGCAGATCCATTCGACCGCGTCGATCCCAGTCTGAAAATAGCATCGACAAAGCACAAAACCCTGGCGCTAGCTTCAATGCAGCTTGATATTGTTCCTGCTGTGGGCGATACAGGTAATTGTCATCGCAGGCCTGGAATGGTCCATCCGGCCGCGCTCGATCAACATAGTTACCAAAGGCTAAAGTTGGCAGTCTCTGGCCCGTTTCCCAGCTTGCAGAAAAAGCAGTGGTCCAGTGATCAGCACTTTGAAAACCTGTAGATGCAGGGAAAGCACTAAAGCGACATCCACCCTCTCCACGCAATAACCTGTTTTCCCCGACGCGCAGCACGACCAGGTCAAGTACACCGTCACCATCAATATCCAGGGGATAAGAGCCGGTTACATGCGTGATAGCCAGTTCCTGCGGTGTTTGAGCTACAAAGTGAATCTGTCCATGAGCTGATGCCGAGCGATTACGTAATAGTGTTGCAGGCGCTGAGCCTCCAGCCAGGTATAGCTCAGGATAGTTATCTCCATCACAATCGAAACTACTGATACCGCCACCAACAAAATGCTCCCAACCACCGGTGTATTGATGCTTAAGCGTAGTGGCATCCACACGCTGAAAGGAGACTTCAGAAGCGCTAGCAAATACAGGACATATGAGTAGCCAGGCGCACAGAGAATTAAATAATGAGGGAGATGCCATAAGTCTCGCGAAGTTTATGTATCTGTAAAAATAAATCTTGCTGCCGATTGCGGGTTTGTGAAAGGATGAAACATCTTATTCTACACCGAATTGTTAAGCTCGCTTTCACCCGTGGCGAACTCACTAACCCAGAAATATATAATGACAAATGCCGAATAAAGCTTATTTTTTTTAATTTAGCATTGTTTTTTTTTGTTTTTCAGTGGATTTTTTAAGTCCGAATTTTACAATTGAGTCACAAAAAAATCGTTGTTTTTTGAAACCTTAAGGTTCTGAAACTTAACTAAAATAGGGTAAAGGAGGTCATATGAAATTCATAAAATTGATTACCATTTTCATGGCAGGTCTGTTTGTGGCAACATCTGTCGCAGCTGCAGATCTCGTAGTTGGCGTCAGTTGGTCAAACTTCCAGGAAGAACGCTGGAAAACAGACGAGGCTGCAATCAAAGCAGCTCTGGATGCCGCAGGTGCGAAATACATCTCCGCTGACGCCCAAAGTTCTTCTGCCAAACAGCTATCGGATGTTGAAAGTCTAATTGCTCGCGGTGCAAACGCGCTCATCATTCTGGCACAGGATGCTTCGGCTATCCGTCCAGCGGTGGATCAGGCAAGCGATGAAGGCATTCCTGTTGTGGCTTATGACCGACTAATCGAAGATAGTCGCACTTTTTATCTGACCTTCGATAATGTTGAAGTCGGACGCATGCAGGCTCGCGCAGTACTTGCCGCTCGCCCCAAAGGCAATTACGTCATGATCAAGGGCTCACCGCAGGATCCCAATGCTGATTTTCTACGCGGTGGTCAGCAGGAAGTGCTACAGAAAGCGCTGGATAAAGGTGACATCAAGATTGTCGGTGAAGCCTATACCGATGGCTGGGTGCCTGCCAATGCGCAGCGTAATATGGAACAGATCCTGACCGCTGTCGATAACAAGGTTGATGCGGTTGTTGCATCCAATGATGGGACCGCTGGTGGTGTAGTCGCTGCACTGACTGCCCAGGGCATGGAAGGTATTCCGGTTTCGGGTCAGGATGGAGATCACGCAGCACTGAATAGAGTTGCGCTCGGTACTCAAACCGTATCGGTGTGGAAAGATGCGCGTGAGCTGGGTAAAGCTGCAGCTGAAATAGCAGTCTATATGGCGAAAGGCGGGTCAATGAAATCAGTCAAGGGCTCGCAGTCCTGGACCTCTCCTTCAGGAACCAGGATGACTGCTCGATTCCTGGCACCAGTTCCAGTGACACGCAGCAATCTAAACACAGTTCTGGATGCCGGCTGGATCAGCAAAAGTGCCCTTTGCGCAGGCGTAAACCCAGCTAAGGTAGCGGTTTGTAAGTGATACCTTGCAAAGCCCTCTTAATTCAGTAAGAGGGCTTTGTTTTATTGCTGAAAAACCTTTACACACATTCAGGATTTCGTATAGGGTAGCTCAGGACGGTCGTTACTTAACTAAAATAATATAAAGGTCGCGCTCTGAATAACGTCATTAAAAATTTCATCTCCAAATTAGGTGTCGATACTCGTATATTGGGTATGATAGGTGCGTTGGTGTTACTCTGGATCGTATTTAACCAGTTCACTGATGGACGCTTTCTGACCCCGCGTAATCTTTTTAATCTCTCAGTACAAACCGCTTCAGTAGCCGTCATGGCCACAGGAATGGTATTCGTTATTGTTACCCGTCACATAGACCTTTCGGTTGGATCTCTGCTTGGCCTACTCGGCATGCTGATGGGAACACTGCAGGTTCATATTTTACCCGACTATCTGGGCTTTGATCATTGGTCCATCTGGCTCATCACCGTAGTATTCGGCGTTTTTTGTGGCGTGTTGATAGGGGCTTTTCAGGGCTGGATTATTGGTTATCTCACCGTTCCCGCCTTTATTGTGACACTCGGTGGCCTACTGGTATTTCGCGGCTCGGCCTGGTGGGTAACTCATGGACAAACAGTGGCGCCGCTTGATGCTACCTTTAAGCTACTCGGTGGTGGTGCAGAGGGTACACTGGGGGACACCCTGAGCTGGATGCTGGGTGTAACCGCAACAATCATTGCCGTCTTCTTCATGCTTGCAAGTCGCAGGCAGAAAGCCAACCATGGTTTCGATGTCAAACCAGCATGGGCAGAAACCATCCTGATCGGCATTGCGATCACATTGATTATGGGATTTGTATGGATTATGAATTCCTATCCTATCCCCCCCGGTGCAGTGAAACGTATAGCACAAGCTGAAGGGCTAGATTTCCCGCAGCAGGGGTTAACGCTTTATCACGGTATCGCTATTCCCGTACTCATCCTGATGGGGATAGCCATCATAATGACTATCGTTTCTCAGCGTACACGTTTTGGTCGCTATGTTTATGCCATGGGCGGTAACCCGGAAGCGGCTCAACTGTCCGGTATAAACACCCAGATGATGACAGTCAAAGTATTTGCCCTGATGGGTGGGTTAACAGCCATTGCCTCTGTCATCGCCTCTGCCCGTCTTGGCGCTGTAGGTAATGATCTGGGCACTCTGGACGAATTACGAGTTATTGCTGCGGCGGTTATTGGTGGCACGGCGCTGTCTGGTGGCTTTGGCACTATTTATGGCGCCATACTCGGCGCGGTGATCATGCAATCCTTACAATCCGGCATGGCAATGGTAGGCGTGGATGCGCCTCTGCAATCCATAGTCGTCGGATTGGTACTGATCCTGGCGGTCTATCTGGATATTGTTTATCGACGCAAAACGGGGCAGAGATAAATGGATAAGAGCCAATCTCCCCCTTTGGTAGAAATGCGGGATATGCAGCTATCTTTTGGCGGTATCAAGGCAGTAGATCATGTCACTGTTGATCTTTACCCAGGCGAAGTTGTCGGTCTGCTTGGTCATAATGGCGCAGGCAAATCAACGCTGATAAAAATGCTTTCTGGCGCCTATCGGGCCAATGGTGGAGAAATCTTTATCAATGGTAAAAAAGCAGTCATTAACAATCCACGCGATGCCCGTAGTTACAACATCGAAACCATTTATCAAACCCTGGCTCTGGCAGATAACCTGAACGCCACCTCCAATCTGTTTCTGGGACGTGAACTGCTCACCCCACTAGGCCTGGTTGATGATGCAGCGATGGAGGCTGAAACGCGCGAAATCATGGGACGCTTAAATCCAAATTTCGATAATTTTTACACCCCGGTATCTTCTCTATCCGGTGGTCAACGACAATCTGTAGCGATTGCTCGAGCCGTCTATTTTAATGCAAAAATTTTGATCATGGATGAACCAACTGCTGCGCTGGGCCCTCAGGAAACGCAAATGGTTGCAGATCTTATCCAGCAATTAAAGGCAGAAGGTTTGGGTATTTTCCTGATCGATCATGATATCCACGACGTCATGAAACTGTGTGACCGAGCCGCAGTAATGAAAAATGGCAAACTGGTAGGATCAGGTGCAGTCACAGTTAAAGACGTGACAGCTGATGATCTTCTGGCGATGATTATAATGGGCAAACAGCCGGAACCCACCAGGTAATCAGTTCTACGAATATCCCGGAAAAGCTGAATAAAGGTTAGCGGGAACTATTCGTAGTTTTCCGTCAGGTATTTCCCTGGATCGATAAAAAATGCCTTTTTATAGCCCTGAGTAGAATTATCTATCTTCCAGGGAAGCGGAAGCAGTCGAACTATTGAGTAATGTAGATGCGGTGGTTTTCCTTTCGCATTCCCACTATCACCCAGGGTCGCAATGTATTCACCCGATTTGACCGGGCTAAACATTGTAGTATGGATAGAATCCAGGTGCGCATAGTAATGAAATCGCCATTTTGGCCCTAGTACCAGCACCACCTTGCCTCCTTTGTGCAATTGCCCACTAAACAACACAATGCCATCTGTGCTGCTTAATACGGGCGTACCTTGTGTACCAAAAATATCGATACCTTTATGAACACCTGAAGTTCCCCAGGGCTCATACCAGAATGTTTTCGGATTCCAGTCCTTCACTGATGCAGCTTCAACCGGTATCACGATACGCTCTGGAATAACAAAACCAATGCTAAGCAGAATTAATACAGCGATACTAATTTTTAACGATATTCTCATTGCCTGGACGGTTCCCTCTCGTTTTGGTTGCCACAATCAGTAGCCTTACCAAATCAGGTCATCAGCTACCTGATACTCCACATAAAATTCATTTTCATCAATTGCTTTTTCTTCCGGCTATAGAATAACAACTCGCTTTTCATTGAGCAGTTGAGTTTTTTCATAACGTGCAGTGGGGGCGGCTCATAATGCCGGTCTATAGCCACCATGACGAGCATCAAGTATTCGCGGTTTCGAGTCAACATTGATAAAGTAACAAAAGGGGACTGATGGATTAAATTTTGACCAGTGCACGGTAATTCAAATGAGCGATAAAATACAGCTATAGTCTGAAAAATAATGCACTAAATTAAGGAGGAAAAATGCCGGACTACGAAAAATTCAGGATACTGGTGGATATTCCAGCCAATATCCCGATCTATGGATACATCTACGATTGTTCGACAGGAAAACTGGTTGAAATACCCGACGCCACCGCAGCGGGAGCTGTTGCCTGATTCGGGAAATTGTAACTACGGAGCCAATGGATTCGGCTCCGTAAATCAATAAATAAAAAAATCTAGAAAAACAAGAACATCAAGGAGTTGCCGTTGGTATAGTGAAGACCAATAAGGCAAGTTGATGCCAGGAGCAGTCGTTCAAGTTTAAAGGTGTATTAACTAAACTCCCCCCCGAATTTCCGATTTTTATATCTTACATACTGCATCAAGCACTGTTGCCTGTAGTCTCTTTGAATATCTCTAGTTGATTTTCAGTTATTCTGATGATGAAGGAAAAGCAAACCTCCATGCTCCAATAATTCGTTCATTTGAGTCTATTCAAGACCGGTTAAACTGGCAATACGGTTACAAAAAGATGCCGAAAAATCTGGATAATAAATATGCCTACGCACAGTTCTGTGGGCCATACGGTCCGGTGATTTCTTCTGAGGTAATTCTGGGCGTGGTTTTATTTGCCCCCTGCTGCGTTTACCCCTCGCATGCACATGATGGCATTACAGAGAGCTATATTGCTCTTTCAGGATCAGTTTCTGAGAACAATCAGGGCGTTTATTCACCAGGATCTATGATTTTTAACCCTCCAGCTCATACACACCGCATTACAGTGTCGAAAAAAGAGCCGGCACTTTTACTATACGCGTGGTTGGGAAAAGAGGAGGACCTCAGACAACATCGAATGGTATTTAGCCGAGAAAAAAAGAAAGCTTGAGGGTGATCATTTAATCAATTATGAAACAAGCGATAAAGGGGCAAGACTCTGACTCCTTAATACTGAACGATACTCGCCTGTGAACCCCAGTTCCGCCAGAAACTATTCACAGCGAAGCGCTCGATAATCGGCCAAGATATTGGGCAATCAGATTTATTAAACCTGCCTCTGTCAGGCGTTCACCAGATACCGATTAATCCTCTTCTCGATCATCTTGAATAGCCGTGTCAGAACAAATGTCAGTACAAAATAAATAACAGCCGCATACACAAAAATTTCCAGTGCATAGGTGCGTGAAAATATGGAACGAGTTTCACCCATCAGATCCCACACTGAGATGGTACTCACCAGTGCGCTACCTTTTAATAACAAAATCACTTCATTACCATAGGCGGGCCAGGCAATTCGGATCGCACGCGGTAACACGATACGCCGGTTCAGTAGCCAGCTACTCATCCCCATGGAACGTGCTGCTTCTATTTCACCTTTGGGCACCGCGCGAATGCCACCGCGCAGGATCTCAGCGGTATAGGCTGAAGTATTCAGGCATAAGCCGAGCAGGCCACACCACTGCGCATCGCCCAGCACTGACCACAGTATGCTCTGTCGAACCCACTCGAACTGCCCGAGGCCGTAATACAGGATAAACAGCTGGATCAGCAACGGCGTACCGCGAAAGAAATAAATATAGCTGTAGGCAGGAATCCAGTAGCGACGCTGTTTTGAAGTGCGCGCCATGGCCAGAGCAAAAGCCAGCAATAGACCAATCACTGAAGCCAGGATGACGAGCTTTAGTGAGATCAGCGTGCCATCAAGAAAACGATCTGCATACTTTGTCAGCAGAGACATATCCATTACAGCACGCCTCGATTTGCCCGCACTTCAAAGCGATGCCGGATAATGTCGGAAACCACGGTGAATAGCAGATAGATTAAGGCAGCCGTAATATAAAAGGTAAAGGGCTGTTTGGTTGTTTCAGCAGCCACTTTTGACCAGCGCAGCAGTTCATCTAGTGCGATGATAGAAATCAGCGAGGTATCCTTTAACAACACCATCCACAGATTGCCCAGCCCAGGTAAGGCGTAGCGCCACATCTGCGGCATGCGTATACGATGAAACACCTGCCAGGGGCTCATGCCGCAGGCTATCGCAGCTTCTATCTGCCCTTTAGGAACCGCCAGAAAGGCACCTCTAAATACCTCGCTGGAAAAAGCACCAAAAACAATACCCAATGCAAACACGCCAGCGACAAATGCATTGACTTCTATATATTCATGATAGTCAAACCATGCGGCTATGGTTTGCATTAATGCAGAAGCGCCGAAAAAAACCACCAGCACCACCAGCATCTCGGGAATACCGCGTACAAGCTCGGTATACAAATGGGCCAGAGCCCTGAAAATTCTGTATTTAGATAATTTACCACCAGCAACCAGCAGTCCGAGCAGGATACCGATCACTAAAGAAACCAGAGCCAGTTCCAGCGTTAGCCAGGCGCCAGCGATAATTTCATCACCGAAGCCCTCATCTCCGAAACTTAGATATTCAAACATAAACTACTGGTACTCTTACCACTTGAAATCACCGAGTTCAGTGAGGTATGAAGCCGGGGATAACCCCGGCTACACATAGTTAGTAGATACTAAAAGGGAAATATTTTCCGTTAATCTTGCTGTACATCCCATTCTTTAACAGCGCCTGTAGTGCTTTGTTAAATTTATCTGCCAGCGCTGAATCCCCCTTGCGGATCGCGATACCAATCTTGTCATTGATATCAATGCTATCACCCAGGAAGTCGTAATCACTGTTTTCGGCTTTGCTCAACCAGTCATATCCAGGATAGGCATCAACCAGCACCGCATCCAGACGACCAGACTTTAGATCAAGGAATGCCGCTTCCTGAGTATCATAAACTTTGACATTGGCACTTTTACGATAATTATCTTCCAGATGCTGAGCACTGATGGTTGCACGCTGGGCACCCAGAGTTTTGCCCTTAAGCCCACTCTGACCAGCCGTCAGGCCGCTATCCTTTTTGGCAACAAAACGCAGGTAGTTTGAATAATAGGGGTCAGTGAAAGACACCTTTTGCTTGCGTTCATCGGTAATAGACATACTGGCAATAATGGCATCGTATTTTTTTGCCAGCAGCCCTGGAATAATACCATCCCAGTCCTGACCGACAATTTCGCAATCGGCTTTCATTTCGTCACACAGAGCGCGCGCGATGTCTACGTCAAAACCGGTTAGCTGCCCGCTGGTATCTTTCATATTAAATGGAGGATAAGCGCCTTCGGTCGCAATGCGGATCTTTTCCGCCTGCGCAGAACCGATAGTAAGTAGCCCTATGACAAGGGTTGCCAGTATCGCTTTAACTTTCATGGGTAGTTCTCCTGTTGGTTGTATTGTTGCGGTTATAAACCGCTGGATAAGAATTGCTTGAATCTCTCGGAAGCCGGGTTGCTAAACACCTGGTCGGGCGGGCCCTGCTCTTCAATTTTGCCGTTATGTAGGAATATCACATTATCGGATACTTCTCGCGCAAACCCCATTTCATGGGTCACGACAATCATGGTACGACCCTCTTCTGCCAGCTGCCGCATGACCAGCAGCACCTCACTCACCAGCTCAGGATCCAGCGCAGAGGTGGGTTCATCAAATAACATCGCCTGTGGTTCCATCGCCAGTGCGCGTGCAATTGCCACACGTTGCTGCTGACCGCCCGATAGCTCCGCAGGATAGGCGTCCGCCTTGGCAGATATCCCGACCTTCTCGAGTAAAACACGGGCTTCATCGATAGCCTGTTTTTTATCCTTGCCTAAAACATGCACCGGCGCTTCGATAATGTTTTCCAGAATCGTCATATGCGCCCACAGGTTGAAGCTTTGAAACACCATCGACAGGCGCGCGCGAATACGCGCAATCTGGCGCATATCAGCCGGTTCCTGTGCGCCGCTTTTAGTAGTCTTCATTTGCAGCAGTTCACCATTGATCGAGATCTGGCCGGAGGTAGGTATTTCGAGCAGGTTGATACAGCGCAGCAAGGTGCTTTTGCCAGAGCCACTGCTACCCAGAATGGAAACCACGTCTCCGTTGTGAGCATTCAGTGATACCCCTTTGAGTACTTCAATCTCGCCAAAGGATTTATGCAGATCGGTAATTGAAATAGCAGCTGACTTCAATGGTTCAGGTAGTTTTTGTTTTCTGGTAGTTTGAACCGAGCCGTTGCACAGTGCAACTTTTTTAATCAATCTGTAACATTTTAGCCCCAACATGAGGCGTTCTGGGAATCTTCTGCTCAGTGCAGACTCATTAGAAATCTGTTCAGGACCTTGAACGCTGCATATAGGCCCTGTTGTTACCGGTGATCACAGTAATCGACGCTCTTTCACAAACAGGCATAACCGAATCGAATACGATATACTTTACGGCTGGGTGAAGGACTTCATTGAGCCGCCCGGAAATCGCAACCTCTGGTTTGCAAATAACTCTAAGGAAGCGCTGCAAAGCCTTCAATGGCCTTGCAGCGCATGAAAAACGAAAATAGCGATTTTCGTTTTTCAGCCATTTTCAATCACTTAACTGCGATTAAAAATGGTGGTGCATGCACGCACCTGGAAGCTCCTGCGTATCGCAGGAGGTCCTTAACAATTCATTTTGCGGTAAAACCCTATGTCTCATTCTACAAGATTGTATTTTCTGGTCGGCCCTTCCGGGGTTGGTAAAGACACCTTACTCAACCACCTGAAAAAGAATCAGTACTCTGATCACCAGCCACTGGTGGCGCATCGTTATATCACGCGCCCCGTACGTGAGGGCGATGAAAACCATATCGAACTCAGCGACTTTGATTTCTATCAGCGCAAGGAGGCGGGGCTATTCCTGTTTGACTGGGAATCACATGGCAACAAATACGCGATAGGTAAGGAGGCCCGCAAATGGGTGAAACAGGGGCAAAATGTCATTGTAAACGGTTCGCGCAACTATCTTGCCTCTGCGCTTAAAATCTATGCCAAAACAACACCGATCTGGATTACCGTATCAGAACAGATCCTGCGTGAAAGACTCGCGCAACGCGGTCGTGAAACTGAAGAAGAGATTGAACTTCGTATTAAGCGCAACCGCGAACTGGAGTCAAAGAAAATGGATAACTGCGTGTATATTAATAACGACCAGTCGGTAGAAGATACCGTCGGACAGATTATCGCCCTGATTGAGTTGAGTGACATCTAATCACTCAGACTGACCTGACCGCCTACAGCAAACGCTGCAGGCGGTGATGCAGCATATTCAATAATAGCTTGCTATCACCCACCAATGCCGATATTGATACCTCAAACCCCGGGTAATCCTGCATTACAGTCTGGCAAATCTCATTGACATCGCCCGCCGGCCCAGCATGCCGCCCAGGTAAAAGAAACATCATCGCGACTATGGCCCTTTTTACACCCTGCTGGGCATGATGTATCAGCCAGTCCTGCAAGAGATCACCATTAAAATCATATTCCTTGCCTGCTCGCCTTTCCATCACTGCCTGCGACAGCAAAATATCATCACCCAGCAGGGTTTGCAGTTGTCGCGCAATGGATTTCCTGACTTCAGTCACCCTGGCCACGGGGGAACCATGATCCACCAGAACCACCTGCTGAACCGGTTGTTGAATACGCCGCATACATTGCTGGATGTTATCGAAAATGATGTTCACCAGCTCGATATCTCCCTCGGGCAAGGGGTATAACACATCCGCCATGCGTACAGAGAACTCGCCAAATCGCTGCGCCAGCAACTGTTGCTGTTCAGGGATAAACGAGGTTACCGCCCTGCTGCTACCGAAAAACAGTGGCAGGATAATAAAGTCCTTCTCTCCCTGTTGCAGTTGATGTTGCAGATATTGCGGCAGGGTCTGCGCGGGCTGATCATTTAATAATGCGGCATCGATGGCGTCCGAATGCTGCAATGAAACCGGGGCGATAGCACATTGCGCAAGCTCGCTTAACTGCTTTGCGATGGTGCGTAACATCAGCGTTGCCGCGGGTTGTCTGGAGCCATTATCGCAAAGTAATACCTGGGTCATATCAATCTACTTATTTGTTACTGGAGGCTGAATAATTTAACATATCGCCAGAGCCTATAACCTCACTATAGCGACCTATTTAATGATTAGATTCCTGATACTGATCTGCTTATACCTGATACCGCAACTGCTGCTTGCGGCCAACCACTGCGTCATCCTGCAATACCATCATTTTAGTGAGCAAACACCTCGCAGTACCAGTGTCACACCAACCCAGTTTAAAAACCAGCTTGAATATCTGTCGCAAAATGATTTCTCAGTGATGTCGCTGCGTGATGTCGCGTTGTCGCTCTACCACCAGCTAGAACTACCCGATAAATGTGTCAGCCTGAGTGTGGATGATGCCTATCTTTCGGTCTACCAGAATGCTTACCCTCTGCTCAGGCAATACAACTGGCCAATCACGATATTTGTTAGCAGCGAAAAGGTAGCCGACAACTCAAATCTGTATATGAGCTGGCAGCAATTGCGTGAAATGAGTCAGCACGGGGTAGGAATTGAAAACCACGGTAACAGCCACGCTCATCTGATTCGTCGTCAACCCTCAGAGTCTGAGCAACAATGGTTAACTCGAATTCGTAACGATATTACCCGGTCCCAGAAACTGATTACCCAACACATCGGGATTACCCCGCAGCTTTTCGCCTGGCCGTATGGTGAATACAACAGCGCCCTGGGTTCGCTTATTCGCGAGCTCGGCCTGACTGGATTTGGCCAGCAGTCCGGGCCAGCCTGGAGCGACGCCAATTTTGCCGCACTCCCACGCTTTCCAATGGCTGATAAGTTTGCTGAGCTGGACAGTTTTATTATTAAGGTTAATACCCTGCCTCTGCCGCTGGTACGTGCTACGCCGGTAGACCCTGTGCTGGAACCCGGTAATATTAGACCCACACTGACACTCACACTGGCACCTGGGCAATACTCGAAATCCAACCTGCGCTGCTATATTGGCGGTAGCGAACAGGTAAGCATGCAATGGTCAGACGAACGCGCTGATTCGGTTGAAGTCAAACCACAATTCGATCTTACGCCGGGGCGGCATCGCACCAATTGCACGATGCCATCCCGCCAGAAGGGTCGTTTCCACTGGTACAGCCATAACTGGATTGTGCCGAATGCAGACTCAAGCTGGTATCATGAAGACTAATCAATAATTTCGGATTAAGTCCCCTATGCAAGAACAGTGGAAACTATCGCGCAGCATGATCTTTATCAGCTGTCTGCTCAGCCTATTAATCAGCAGTGGTACACAGGCCCAGAGCTGGCGACCGGACTGGAATTACTCCAATTACCCACCCTACCCTTACGCAAACCCGCCTTTCAGTCCTTACACTGGATACCAGCAGCCGTATCCAGTGCCGCCCGCTTACTACCCTTACCCCTATCAGCAACCTGAGCAGCCGTCGGCATCCGAGCAGCCTGCTACTAGCAAGACCTCACCAACACCAGCCAGTAAGTCAGCACTGAGCAAGCGCAAGGTCAATTTCGTAAACCAGATCAAACCGATCATAGAGCAGGAAAACAAACGCCTGATCAAACAACGCTACCGCGTTCTGAATACGTTGATTTTGCTCAATCGTGGATACCAGCTTAAGGCCCAGGATGCACAATGGCTGGAATCCATGGCGCGCAAATATAAGCTCAAAGGTGATCCATTACAGGATATTTACAGCAGGGATGAGCTGCTGGACAAGGTGGACATTATCCCTGTCTCGCTGGCGCTGGCACAGGCAGCCAACGAATCCGCCTGGGGGCAGTCTCGCTTTAGCCGCGAAGCGAATAATTTATTCGGCATCTGGACTTTCAATAAGAAAAAAGGCCTCAAGCCCAAAGACCGGGATGAAGATAAAAAGCACCTGGTGCGTAAATTCGATAGCGTTGATGAATCGATCCAGTACTACATGCTGACTCTCAACAGCCATCCGGCCTATCAGAAAATGCGTAATATCAGGAAGGCATTACGCGAAAAAGAACAACCGCTTACAGGAGAAGCTTTAGCGGCGGGCCTGGAAAAGTACTCCCAGAAAGGCGATGAATACGTTCAGCTGATTAAAAACCTGATTCAGCAGAACGGCTGGCAGCAAATAGACCTTAATGCGTGACCAGCCGGCAACTCGAAACAGGCAATGCCACATTAATAAGGAGTTAGATCACATCGTACAAATACAGGAAAAACAACAGCAGGCTGTTGCTAGCGATGAGTACCGCAAAAGTCAGGCGCCAAACCATAGCACCGTCATGCGCGCTATGGCGAGAATGCTGCGCTAGATTACTAGTGTCATATTTGTGAGTTAGCGAAATGTTCATATTACCTCCTGTAGACAGTGAGTAGTCATGACCGCTAAATTCTGGACTGAATTGATTCCAGATTACAAATTTTAGCCTGTGTCATTTAATCTACTGCTGTTTTGCCCTATTATCGGTCACCGTTTACGACAAAAGCATGACAAATGCACAAAAAGCGCACCTTAATTTACCAACTTATTAATCTAAGGAAAAAATCATGACATACGAATTTGCTCCCATGCCAGATCAACAGGGTTACTTTGGAGAATATGGTGGTCAGGTGATTCCACCTGAGCTTAAACAAATCATGGACGATATCAATGATGCCTATGACAAGGTCAGCCAGAGCGACGCCTTCAAACAGGAACTGGCCGAACTGAATGCGGATTATGTCGGCAGACCCAGTCCGATCTACTATGCCAAACGCTTGTCAGAACATCTGGGTGGTGCACGTATTTTCCTTAAAAGAGAAGACCTGAATCATACCGGTGCGCATAAGATCAACCATTGCCTGGGTGAAGCACTACTCGCCAAGCATATGGGCAAGACCAAGGTACTGGCAGAAACCGGGGCAGGTCAGCATGGCGTGGCACTGGCAACCGCCTGTGCGCTGGTCGGGCTGGACTGTGAAATCCATATGGGCCAGATTGATATCGAGAAAGAACACCCGAATGTTACCAAGATGAAGATTCTCGGCTGCAACCTGGTTGCCGTAACCCGTGGCACCCAAACCCTGAAAGACGCCGTAGATAGCGCATTTGAGGAGTACCTGAAAGACCCTGTAAATTACTTTTATGCCATTGGCTCTGTCGTAGGTCCGCATCCTTTCCCCAAGATGGTACGCGATTTCCAAAGCATAGTTGGGCGTGAAGCGCGTGCACAATTCCTTGAAAAACATGACAAACTGCCCGATATCATCACTGCCTGTGTGGGTGGTGGTTCCAATGCGATGGGCCTGTTTACCGCATTCCTGCCGGATGAAGAGGTCAAAATGGTTGGTGTAGAGCCTGCGGGTAAAGGCCTGGACACCCCCGACCATGCGGCCACGCTAACCTTAGGCAAAAAAGGTGCTATTCACGGATTTGAGTGCTACAACCTGCAGGACGAGGAAGGTAACCCATTACCCGTGTATTCCATTGCCTCAGGTCTGGATTATCCCGGTGTAGGTCCACAACATTGTTACCTGAAAGATATCAAGCGTGTTGAATACGTGACCGCAGATGATAAGGAATGCCTGGATGCCTTCATGACACTGTCGCGCATGGAAGGTATCATCCCGGCACTGGAATCTGCGCATGCTGTCGCCTATGCCATGCGTATCGCTCCTACACTATCTGCGGACAAGACCATACTGGTCAACCTGTCAGGCCGCGGCGACAAGGATGCCGATTTTGTAGCCAATAAGCTCAAGCTGTAGCCCTGCATTGCCAGAACCGCCAATTGACCCGGCGAATCAATAAAGCCGCGGTCAATTGATGTATCTCATATTGCCACACTAAGCCAAGGGTATGCAGAAAGCATGCCCGCAAGTATAATCCTTTGCCATGACTGAATACCTGCTAATACTGATCAGCACGATCTTTGTGAATAATATTGTGCTGGTGAAATTCCTTGGACTATGCCCCTTTATGGGCGTATCGCGTAAGGTTGAAACAGCCATCGGCATGAGTGCGGCAACCACCTTTGTGCTGACGCTTTCTTCTATCCTGAGCTATATGGTTAACACCTGGATCCTGATGCCGCTGGGGCTTGAGTTTCTGCGTACCATTGCATTCATTATTACCATAGCTGCAGTAGTGAATTTCACCGAAATGGTGGTGCATAAAACCAGTCCTCTATTACACAATGTACTGGGTATTTTTCTGCCTCTGATTACCACTAACTGCGCCGTACTCGGTGTCGCTTTATTAAACATTCAGCAACAGCATAGCTTTATTGAATCTGCAGTCTATGGATTTGGTGCCGCAGTCGGTTTCTCTATGGTGCTGATCCTGTTTGCCGCCATGCGTGAAAGGGTTAACGTAGCTGATGTCCCTGCCCCATTCCAGGGTGCAGCTATTGGACTGATTACCGCAGGACTGATGTCGCTGGCGTTTATGGGTCTGGGCGGATTAGTTAAAGTCTAATGATCATCCTGATTGCAGTTTTCACACTCAGCTTTATCGCCGGCGGCTTCGGGTTGGTCCTCGGTTACGCAGCGATACGCTTTAAGGTTGAAGGGAATCCCATTGTCGATCAAATAGACGCCATCTTGCCCCAGACCCAGTGCGGTCAATGCGGCTATGCAGGTTGTCGCCCCTATGCAGAAGCGATTGCCAACGGCGAAGCACCAATCAACCAATGCCCTCCCGGTGGACAGAATACCATTGTCATGCTGGCAGACATGCTGGACGTTGAGGTGCTGACGCTGAATGCAGAGAATGGCGAGCATCTGGATATTCCCATGGTGGCTTTAATCGACGAACAGACCTGTATCGGCTGCACACTATGCATACAGGCCTGTCCGGTAGATGCCATCCTGGGTTCGGCCAAACATATGCATACCATCATCGCCAGTGAATGCACTGGCTGCGAACTCTGTCTGCCGCCCTGTCCTGTGGATTGTATTGAGATGATTCCTGTCAAACAAACCCTGGCTGACTGGAAATGGCCCGAACCTGATGCCAAAACTGGAGTACGTCATGCAGGGTAAAGCGGGATCCTTTAAATTCCATGGTGGCCTGCATCTGGATGAGCATAAAACCGAATCGCTGGGTAGCGGTATCCAGCATGCCAGCATGCCCGCTGAATTTATTCTGCGTGTTAACCAGCATATCGGGGAACCGAACAGCCCGCTGGTGAAGCTGGGGCAGACGGTAAAAAAAGGTCAGCTCATTGCAGAAACCCGCGAGTTTGTCAGCGCACCTGTGCATTCCCCAACTTCAGGGGTCGTTGTCGCTATCGAGCAGCGCCCGGTTGCCCACCCTTCGGGGCAGACTGACCTGTGTATTGTGATCCAGACTTATGGTAAGGACGAACACAGCGATATTAGACAGTTGCCTAACGATGGCCTGAGCCCTGAAGATACCCTGGCTCGCATTCGACGGGCAGGTATTGTGGGCCTGGGTGGCGCGGTATTCCCTACCGCTGCCAAGCTGGAAACCGCCATCAAACACCGAATTAAAACCCTGGTGATTAATGGCGCAGAATGCGAGCCCTACATTACCTGTGATGATGTACTCATGCAGAACGAAGCCCCCAGAGTCATGCGCGGCGTTCAGATTCTGCAAAATCTGCTCAAACCTGAGCAAACCCTGATTGGCATTGAAGACAACAAGCCCGCGGCCATCAAGTCCATGCGGGATGCCCTGACAGAACTCAGCCTGGCAGATACCGAGGTAGTTTCCATTCCCACGCTATACCCTTCTGGCGGTGAGCGGCAGCTAATCAAGGTGCTGACCGGACGCGAGGTATTGAGCGGCGAGCTTTCCTTTAAGATCGGTTTCCTGACACAGAATGTGGGTACCTGTGCTGCAATCGCAGATGCTATTGATGAGAACCTGAGGCTCACCTCGCGCATCGTGACGGTAACCGGGCCCGGCGTCAAAAACCCCGGCAACTGGCGCGTTGCACTGGGTACGCCGGTTAGCCATCTGATTGAACTTGCCGGTGGCTATACGGTAGACAGGCCATTGCTCATCATGGGAGGCCCCATGATGGGGCTGCCGTTACAGAGCGATCAGGTGCCGGTGGTAAAAGCCACCAATACCATCCTGGTGATGAGTCAGCAGGAACCGCCGCAGGTTACCGAATGTGTACGTTGTGGCCAGTGTAGCGAGGTATGCCCGGCTAATTTGCTCCCGCAGCAACTCTACTGGCATAGCCGTTCAAAACAGCTAGAGCTGCTGGAGGAATATCACTTATTAGACTGTATCGAGTGTGGTTGCTGTGCAGCAGTCTGCCCCAGCAACATACCGCTGGTACAGTACTACCGCTTTTCCAAGAGCGAAATCTGGGAACAGAAGCGGAAGACCTATAAGTCAGATCGCGCGCGTAAACGCCATGAGTTTCGCGAAGCCCGCATCATGAAGCAGAAGATGCTGGACGAAGAGCGCAGGCGTGAAAGACGCGAAGCGCTGGAAAAGAAAAAGCAGGCGGAACTCGCAGCTAAAGCAGAAACCGATGAGACCAAAAGCTCATCACCCAATGCAGATGCAGTCCAGGCTGCGCTGGAACGGGTTAAGGCCAGAAAAAAAGCACAGCACATTGAACCCAAAAACACCGAGAATCTGACTCCGGCGCAGCAGCGTCAGATTGAAGAAGCCGAGGCGCGGCGAAGCAGACACAAATCGGATAAATCATGACATTGAACTCTTCACCGTTTGTTACTCCCTCTGCTCACATCAATCGCATGATGCTGAATGTCATCATTGCACTGATCCCTGGAAGCATTGCCTATGTCTGGTATTTTGGAATCGGATTGCTCGTTAACCTGGCATTTGCGATCGCCTTTGCGCTGTTATTTGAAACCATCATCCTGAAGCTACGCAAGCGCCCACTTAAACCTTATCTATCAGATTACAGCGCAGTGGTCACCGCCTGGTTGTTAGCGCTATGTATTCCCATGCACAGCCCCTGGTGGCTGATCGCGGTAGGTATCGGGTTTGCCATGATCGCGGGAAAACACCTCTACGGCGGACTGGGATTTAACCCCTTTAATCCTGCCATGGTAGGGTATGTCGTGCTGTTGATCTCTTTTCCCAAGGAAATGACCAACTGGTTCCTGCCCATTCAGGTCAGTGGCGACACGCTCAATCTCGCCCAGGCGTTCAGCTATACGCTGGGGCTTGCCGATATCCAGCAATGGGATGCGCTGACTTCAGCAACCCCGCTGGACCAGTTCAAAACCAGCCTGTCGATGAATATGATGGTCAGTGAAATCAAGCAATCTCCAGTGTTTGGAGATTTTGCAGGCGTCGGCTGGGAGTGGATCGCTAACTGGTGGTTTGTCGGAGGCATTTACCTGATCCTCAGCAAAACCATACGCTGGCATATCCCCGTCGCCATGATCACGGGCCTGCTGCTGATTGCCACTTTGTTCTATGTATTTAACCCGGATAGCGTCGCTTCACCTGGCTTCCACCTGTTTTCAGGAGGCCTGATGCTGGGCGCATTCTTTATTGCAACAGACCCCGTGACCGCAGCCACTACGGTTAAAGGCCGCCTGATCTATGGATTCATGATCGGTGTGCTGGTATACATCATCCGCAGTTGGGGGGGCTTCCCCGATGGCGTTGCTTTCGCCGTGCTACTGGCCAATATGGCAGTTCCGCTGATCGATTACTACACTCAGCCTCGTGTATTTGGTGTTAAGCCTCCGGAAGATCACTAATGCACATCGAACTTAACAGTAAATTCGTTCAGATCATCATTTCAGGATTCCTGTTATGGCTGTTTGCTGTTGTGGGTACCGCGCTGGTGGCGGTCACTCAGGTTGAAACACAGGATAAAATTGAACACAACGAGCGCCAGGTATTACTTCGCAACCTGTACGCACTGATTCCCCAACAACAGCTGGATAACGATATTACCCAGGACATCCTGCAAATCCCGCCGTCCAGCGAGCTGGGCACAGAGAAAGAAAGCATAATTTATCGGGCGCGTAAAAATGGAGAACCTGTTGCTGCGATCTTTAATGCGGTCGCTCCAGACGGTTACAGTGGTAAGATCTATCTGTTAATAGCGGTTTATTACGATGGCTCGCTGGCTGGCGTGCGAGCGGTAAAACACAATGAAACCCCCGGGCTGGGCGATTTAATCGAGGAACGCAAATCTAAATGGATCCATGGTTTTGATGGCAAGTCACTGAATAACCCCCAGCCCGAGCACTGGAAGGTGAAACGCGATGGCGGCGATTTTGACCAGATCACAGGTGCCACCATCACCCCAAGAGCAATTGTAAAGGCCGTTAAAAATACACTGCTGTACTTTAACTCCCGGCGCGAGGAACTGTTTCAATGAGTAGCCATAGCGAAATCACCCAGAACGGCCTGTGGAAAAACAATGTCGCCCTGGTGCAGTTACTGGGTCTGTGCCCTTTGCTGGCGGTGACCAGCACCACAATCAACGGCATCGGGCTGGGGCTCGCCACCATGATTACCCTGATCATATCCAATACACTGGTCTCACTAATTCGTGACGTGGTTAGACAGGAAGTACGCCTGCCCGTCTTTGTACTGATTATTGCTTCTATCGTCACCATTATTGAGCTGGTTATGAAGGCCTGGTTTTACGAGCTGTACCTGGTGCTTGGTATTTTCATCCCTCTAATCGTCACTAACTGCTCAATCATCGGTAGAGCAGAAGGTTTTGCGTCACGTAACCCCGTGGGTGCTTCAGCGTTGGATGGCTTCATGATGGGATTGGGCTTTTTGCTGGTACTCACAGTACTCGGCATGCTACGTGAAATTATCGGATTCGGTACGCTGTTTACCCAGGCGGATATCATGTTCGGTGACGCTGCTGGAATATTAACGGTCAAGCTATTTCAGGACTATGACGGCTTTTTACTTGCAGTGTTACCACCTGGCGCATTTTTTGGCCTGGCATTATTAATAGTGGGCAAAAACCTGATTGAACAACGCTTTCAGTCAACGGCTCAAAGTGTAACTATGCAAACAGCTGAATCTGCGGGTTGAAATCAACCGCATCTATTTATGATGTTTAAGCAGACTCCACACGCGTTTACCTGAAATTTTACCGTATGTGCAGTCTATCAAGTGGTTTTATACAGACTGTACTATACTCATACACTGAAATTCGTGCCAGACACGCTTTTTAATTCTCGTTTTTAGTCGTTTCGAGGAATGATGTTTAAGTTGCTCACCTCCATAGTGCTGTTTTTTTCTGTTCTACTCCAAAGTATTACCCTGCTGGCCGATGTTGCTGATAACAATCCGCAGATTACAGACTCTGACGCGCTGGTGATTGGGATTTTCCCGCGTCGTGACCCTGCCCTCAGCATCCGTTTGTTTAAACCATTGAAAGAGCTATTAGAGCAAAAAACAAATCGTAGATTCATCCTCGAAACCTCTCCCAACTTCAAATCCTTCAAAAACAGCCTTCGGCAACGGCGCTATGATCTGGTGCATTTTAATCAGTTTCATTATGTAAAATCTCACGACACGCTAAAGTATGATGTACTGGTTCAGAATGAGGAATTTGGTGAAAACACCATTCGCGGAGGAATCTATGTTCGAAAAGATTCAGGAATAGATTCGCTACAGCAATTACGTGGAAAAAGTATTCTTTTTGGTGGTGGTAAAGAAGCCATGATGAGCTATATCGTACCGCTCTACCTCATCTACCAGGCAGGACTTAAAGATGATGATTTCAAACCCCTTTTTACAACCAGCCCGCCTAACTCGATACTCGCGACCTATACCAGGCAGGTGATAGCCAGTGGCGCCGGTGATGCTGCAATACGTTTGCCCGTAGTCACCAAAAAAATCGACACCGGGCAGTTAAAAGCGCTAGCCCTGAGTGAGGGAATGGCACATTTACCCTGGGCCATAAAACGCGAGCTACCTGACGAACTGAAACAGCAGATTCAGCAGATTCTGCTTGACCTCAAAACCTCACAAAGCGGGCGTGAAGTGTTAAAAGCTGCAAAACTCACTGCTTTTAACCCCGTTTCAGATCAAGATTATAATCAACATAGGGATATTATTGACTTTGTAGAAGCCAGTCAAAGCAGGACCTATTAAGTTGAAAAAACCTGCTTTAATGATCAAAGGCTTAGGCTTCAAATTTGTCATTGCCATATCAGCTGTATTAGTTGTCACCCTGGTATCCAGCGCACTATATCTGTATCAGTTACAGAAAAATCAATTGATTCAGAGTCTCGATGACAAGGTGAACTCTATCGGTAATTTCATCATCTTGATCAGCCCTAAAGCCATCTACTCTTTTGATATTACGACACTCGATCAATATGCGGAACGTATCACCCGCGATGCAGATATCAGCTTTGCAATAATAAAAAATGCACAGGGTATCGCAATGACCACCAGCTCCCCCGGCAAACTTACCATACAGCAGATGATTGCGCTTATCGACGCCCAGAATACCTCGTCCAATCTGGAAATTTATAAGTTCCCAATCAAAGATGGTGACGATGTGCTGGGCGAACTGGTAATTGCAGTAGATAAAACACGCCTGCTGAATGTAAGCACAGAAAACTTCTATTACCTGTTATTCATCGACCTGGCGATCATCCTGTTTCTGGGATCGGTGATTTTCATTATTTTCCATATCAATGTACTCACGCCTGTAAGGCATCTCATGTATGCAGCCAACAAGGTCAGTGATGGAGACTTTGATATCAGAGCACCCGTCACCTCCAATGATGAGCTTGGTGAATTAGCCCAATGCTTCAATCATATGACACAAAGAATCAGCTCTGAACAGGAAAGCTTAATACTTGCAAATCTGAGTCTGGAAAAAGAAATTGAGCAGAGAAAGCAGGCTGAAAACCAGATGAAACTGGCAGCCAGTGTCTTTACCTATGCCAGGGAAGGCATCGTTATTACGGACCCCAAAGCCAATATTATTGACGTCAATGAAGCATTTACCGCGATCACCGGTTACAGCCGTGCAGAAGCGATTGGAAAAAACCCGCGCTTTATGCAATCAGGTAAACACGACAAGAACTTTTATAACCAGATGTGGCGAAACCTGAGCCGCGATGGGCACTGGAGCGGCGAGATCTGGAATCGACGCAAGAATGGAGAAATTGTCGTGGAATTGCTCACCATCAGTGCCGTCAGAGACGCCAACAATGAAATTCAGCATTTCGTCGCCTTATTTTCCGATATCACGATTCAGATAGAGCATCAAAAGCAACTGGAGCGAATCGCACACTATGATTCACTCACTGGTTTACCCAACCGCATGCTGCTGGCAGACCGGCTAAAACAGGCAATTGCTCAGGCCAGTCGGCGTAAGCAGGCGGTCACTGTCGCCTATCTGGATCTGGATGGTTTTAAGCAGGTAAATGATACTCATGGCCACGACCTCGGAGACCAGCTCCTTATTACGATCTCACAGCGCATGTCAGACTGCCTGCGAGCCAGCGATACTATTGCCCGTCTGGGTGGCGATGAATTCATCGCAGTGCTAATAGATAGTGATGAAATCGAAAGCCGACGATCACTTGAATGCCTGCTGCTGGCAGCCTCGCAACCGGTAAAGATTAATAACATCATTACCCAGGTAACCGTCAGTATTGGTGTAACCACTTACCCTCAGCAACAGGAACTGGACGCGGATCAACTCATCAGACAGGCAGATCAGGCCATGTACCGTGCAAAGCTGGAAGGCAAGAACCGCTACTCTCAGTTCGATCCTGAAGAGGATCACAATCTCCGTGGACACCTGGAAAAGATTGAGCAAATCCGTGTAGGTTTGCAGAACAATGAATTCAAGCTGTATTACCAGCCCAAGGTTAACCTGCGTAGTGGAGAGATTTACGGCGCAGAAGCTCTGATTCGTTGGGAGCATCCTGACGAAGGCTTACTGCAACCGGGATTTTTTCTTCCATTGATAGAGCAGCACCCGCTCTCGGTAACATTGGGAGAATGGGTAATTGAAAATGCACTAAAACAACTCCGGCTATGGCGTAAGGAAAACCTTGATATATCGATAAGCATCAATATCGGCGCTTATCATCTGCAAAGAGGTAATTTTGTTGCACGCCTGCATGAACTACTTAACCAATATGATCCATCCGATATACAAAGACTCCAGATAGAAGTTCTGGAAACCAGCACACTGGATATCGTGCAGGTTGCCGAAATCATGACGCAGTGTATTGATATGGGCATAGACTTCGCGTTAGATGACTTTGGTACCGGATATTCCTCGCTGACCTACCTTAAACACCTGCCTGCTAGCGTGTTAAAAATTGATCGAAGTTTCGTACGCGACATGCTGGAGGACCCGGAAGATCTCGCCATCGTCGAAGGCGTTATTGGTCTTGCCAGGGCTTTCAGACGCGATGTCGTCGCTGAAGGCCTTGAGTCAACTGAACATGCTGAAGTGTTGCTGATGATCGGATGCGA
This sequence comes from Gammaproteobacteria bacterium, assembly GCA_050295575.1. Taxonomy (GTDB): domain Bacteria; phylum Pseudomonadota; class Gammaproteobacteria; genus JACNJF01. The sequence goes on from JBNKPX010000007.1 coordinate 51,680, forward strand.
GCGCGCGCAGGGGTATGCCATCGCCCACCCCATGCCAGCAGAGGAAATACCAAACTGGAGTCGCCACTGGTCAGCACCTGAAAGCTGGAAAAAAATAGATTATATCCAATATAGTGATCCTCAACTGCTACTTGCGATGGTTGAGCATCGTTCCTGGGTCTCAGCAATCAGGAACTATATTAATAACCTTACTGCCTTCCCACCAGAACTTGATGATTCAAAATGTCGCTTTGGGCAATGGCTGCACACGGAAGGAAGCGCGCGTTATCACGATCACGAGGCATATCACACCATCCATCTGCTGCATTCTGATATCCATGCCAGCGCTAAACGAATTTTACATTATAATAAGCTCAACAATGACGAGCTGGTTGAAAACGAATTACCCTGCCTGCTAGAGATCCATAACAAACTGCTCAGTCACATGAAAAAACTATTATCGATTGCGCAGGATAAAAGCTTAAATTAATCTGCAGCCACCTTCTCGCTGTAAACTCTGCCATGAATAAACTAAAACGAACGGATATTTTTAAACGCCTCCAGCAGAACAATCCTGCGCCAACAACAGAGCTTAAATATCAGTCTAATTTCGAGTTGCTTATCGCAGTCATGTTATCCGCGCAAGCGACCGACGTGAGTGTCAATAAAGCGACCGACAAACTGTTTCCGGTTGCCAATACGCCTGAAAAACTCCTGCAGCTGGGTGAGCAGGGACTTAAGCAATACATTAAAACAATCGGCTTATTTAATTCCAAGGCAGCAAATGTCATAAAAACCTGCCAGATACTTATTGAACAACACCAGTCACAGGTTCCTGATGACCGATCCAGCCTGGAAGCGCTACCTGGTGTTGGAAGAAAAACCGCCAATGTCATATTAAATACCGCATTTGGCCAGCCGACTATTGCTGTTGATACCCATATCTTCCGGGTATCTAATCGAACCGGCATAGCGCCCGGCAAGGATGTGAATGAAGTGGAAAAACGACTACTGCGCCTGGTTCCTGAAGAATTCAAGCTGGATGCTCATCACTGGCTAATATTACATGGACGCTATACCTGTATTGCGCGCAAACCGCGTTGCTCTAGCTGTATCATTGAAGATCTTTGTGAATACAAAAATAAAACATCCGACTAAAACAGGAGCTTAAAAACATGTTCCAGTCTCGCGAAGAGATACGCCGTGTCTACCTGACTGTGTGGCAGAAAATGCAGCAGGGGAGCGTGCTTGAACCCATGGAGAGCATCATCTCTGACATCATCACGCTACACCCCGAATACCACTATTTACTGGAACAGGGAGAAGCCATTCAACAAACCGAATTCACGCCTGAAGCGGGACAGAGTAACCCGTTCCTGCATATGGGCATGCACATTGCCCTGTATGAACAGATCTCAACCAACCGACCCACAGGCATTCTGAAAATCCATCAGAAGCTGACCCGCAAAATGGGGCGCCACGAAGCAGAGCACGCCATGATGGAATGTCTAGGACAGGCCTTGTGGCAGGCACAACGCGACCAGTCTGCACCTGATGAAAACGCTTACCTGGAGTGCCTGAGAAAAATCAGCTAGTTGCCGGATTAACCAGGTAGCCTGCCGCTCAGGAAACTGCTGAATAATTCAACGCTTCCGTAAAGTTTAACGGCATTTTTTTCGCAGTGAGTTTTCTGTCCAGAAGCTTTCTTTCCTGCTGTCGTCGTTATAGCTCACAACCTCTGGAGGAATCACAGCCCAGGTTTCGTGTCCTGTTGCAAAGGTTTTACCGTACCAGTAGCCCCACACGACCTGGCGTGGATCACTGGCATCAGCAACCGCTCTCCAGTCCCGATCAATCAGCTTTATTTTTTCACCGCCCTTGAAATACTCGGTGCGGTAATCAGCAAAAGACTCGGTATCGATGTAACTGATGCGATAGTCATACCACCAGTTGTCAAATTTAGTCGTGCTTTTGACCTTATATACTTTCCTGCCCTCGGCAGCGCAGGATGCTGCTGGCAGATTCTGGGTGTAACGATTTTTTTCATTATCCGCCAACGTGATCGCGCCCAGACAACCGCTAAACGTATCAGTACCTGTTAACTCATGGGTTTCATCCTGAGGCTGACGCAACACCACATCACCATAGGTAAAATCGGTTCCACCCCAGGCATCATCCTGTGCAGGTTCTGCAAAACGGCGCACTTTACACAGGGATGGAATCCAGATGGCGAACGACTGGTTTCTACCCGCTTCATCATAATCGGTCACCAGCATCCCGGTATCACGTAGTTTGCCTGACTGAAAAAAAGCGAGATCCTGAGTCTTTACGGTCGAGTCATGTTCATACTGATTATTCAGGTAACGTTCGAAGGTAACGGTCGTGGGTTTTTCGCCTGCTGATTTATTGACCAGTACGGAGATTTTTTTATCAACTTTTCCGATACCATAGTTCTCAAAACCATAGAAATGGTTGACATAATAAACTTGCTGGATAATCTCGTCTGCGCCTGGAGTACCCGTTGGCAGTGGTAAAGAGGGTTCAACATCAGCTAAAGCAATTGATGCAGTGACAGCTAGAAAGCTTACAATGGAAACTTTCACCGCAGGGGTGTTGAATGTAAACAAGATATACTCCTAAAGTTGATAGTAGCTTAAATTTTTTTAAATGTTTTTTGTACTGAGCTTATAATTTTTTGGTCTCAACAATACCCTATTTATTTATCGTGTCAATTTTAAAATTTCTTTTAATTCAATTACATAAACATATAAATATAATAATTTACTTATGAAAATCACTCCTCAAATCATTCGCGAAAATATTAAGACTTCATTCAAGGAGGATATCGGCACAGGCGATATCACAGCCTTACTCATTGCAGCTGACAGTAAACTCGATGTCAGCCTGATCTGTCGAGAACCTGCTATCTTATGCGGCAGTGAATGGTTCTCTGAAGCTTTTGTGCAGCTGGATCCGGCAATACAGATTGAATGGCTAGCGAACGATGGCGATTTAGTCTCGGCCGACACTATCGTGTGTCAGATAAGCGGCAATGCGCGGGCAATCCTGAGTGCCGAGAGAACCGCGCTCAACTTCCTGCAAACCCTTAGCGCGACCGCTACGGTTACTCACCGCTATCAGAGTTTGATCGCACACACCAGCTGCAAGATACTGGATACTCGAAAAACCATTCCCGGTTTACGTCTGGCGCAGAAATATGCCGTCAAGTGTGGCGGCGGTAGTAATCATCGCATCGGCCTGTTCGACGCCTATCTGTTAAAAGAGAACCATCTCGCTGCAGCAGGAAGCATCGCCGCGGCAGTAGCGCAGGCGCGCGATCTAAACCCTGACGCATTACTGGAAGTCGAAGTGGAAAACCTTTCCCAACTCGAACAGGCAATGGAAGCAGGGGTTGATCGAGTCCTGCTGGATAATTTCACCATACCCCAGCTCAAGCAGGCGGTTTCGCTTGCCTCGGGAAATATGGAGCTGGAAGCCTCAGGCAATATCACGTTGACAAATATCGAGGAAATCGCTCAATGTGGCGTTGACTTCATCTCTATCGGGGCCCTCACCAAACACATCCAGGCGATTGATTTTTCGCTACGTTACAATGACTAATCACCCCCAAACACAGGCAAAAAACCTTCCCAATCGACCTGCTTACGCCTAAAAAATCCCTATACATCTGACTGGGAATTTCATAAATTAGAGGACTACCCGGAGAATTGTAATCACTTGTTCCGGGTTCAAACTATTACATATGGCTCAAAAAAATGAATTATATGGAATAAAAAAATTATAAAAACACTCTAACCACTAGCGGTCATTGATATGTTTAAACGACGTAACAGGCACAAGAAATTAACACGCGAACTCTGCGAAAATAGAAACAGATTTTATAAATTGGCGTATTCCTGGTGTTCAGATTCCATGCTTGCCGACGATCTGGTGCAGGAGGCGATGCAAAAGGCTTTCCAGTCATTCGACAGCCTCAAAGAAGACAGCAAACTGAATGCCTGGACCTGCCGCATCATGCTGAATTGCTTTCGCGATCATCTGCGAAAACAGAAGGATACGGTAGATGTAGACGACTATGATTTCGCGGAAAATTTTGGCCCTGCTAACAGTTACGACCAGGCTGATACCAGTACTGTCGTGCGTCATTGCATAGCAAGGCTAAATGAAAAACATCGCAATGTGGTCACTCTGGTGGACTTGATGGAAATGTCATATGAAGAGGTTTCCCAGGCACTGGAAATACCCATTGGAACGGTTATGAGTCGCTTATGTCGAGCTCGTAGCCAATTAAGGAGTTTGCTGGAAAAATATACCAGTGAAGTTGAACAACCCCAACAAAGACGTATACACCGAGTTAAATAGAGGATGAACAGGGCGAACACCAACCACTCGATATCTGAAGAGTTATTGAATTCTTTTATCGATGGTCAGATCACTAATGAAGAGCGTCAGGAAATCCTGCAGTTGCTTGAGCAGGATAAGCAGCTAGCCGCTCACGTATGTGAACTTCAGCGTATCAAGCAACGAGTCAAACTGGCTTACGACCAGGTTCCTCCCTCGCGCCTGCCAGACACCGTTATCAGGAAATCCAATCTGCTACCGCGTATCGCGGCGGCTATTACCATCTTTTGCATGGGCATCCTGCTGGGTGTAGCCGGGTTGAAACAACAGGCAACGTCGTCAGAGCAACTTGCTGCCACAGATTCAATGACCCGTGTACTGGTACACTTAACCTCCTCCGATTCAGAAAGTGGCCTGAATACATTAACCAATCTGGAACAGATGCTACTGGAGTACCGTAGCAAGGGTCAGAATGTCAGGGTTGAGGTTGTCGCTAACGGGCACGGTATCGACCTGTTGCGCAAGGAAACAACTCCATTCGCCGGGCTGATTGCACGCCTGGCCGCCGATTATAAAAACCTGTCGTTTGCTGCCTGCAAAAACACTATAGACCAGATGCAAATCACCAGTGACGAGCAGTTTGATCTCATTCCCGAGGCCAAATTAATCGAGTCCGGAATCGTGGAAGTGATTGAACGACAGAAGCAGGGATGGACCTATATACGTGGTTAGATGGCTCACCCTGTGCGTCAGTCTGTTATTCGCAACCCAGATCCAGGCAGCACCTGACAAAATTCTCTACCATCTCAATAGCGGGCGCTCAGATGTGCAATGGAAAACGATTACTAACCTGGAAAACCTGTTCCTGGGATCGCAGCAAGACGCGCTGGATGTAAAAATCATTCTTCAGGGCTACGGCATTAACCTGATTAACAAGGTCAATGAAAACCGCGATCTCGGTATTCGCCTGAATGAGCTGATCGACCTTGGTTTACAGATTGAAGTGGGGCGTGACAATTACTACAAAAACCGGCATGAACTGAATCTCCGCCATCCCCCACAGCTAGTGAGTAATATTTTCAGTCGCATCATCGAACTACAAAAACAGGGCTATCAGTACGTAACCCCCTGATCAGGCGACGATCAGCTCCAGCTGTCTGAACCACTGAGGTACCGGCGAGAAACGGATCATCAACCCAATCAGCACCCCGCCCGTATTGGCCAGCATGTCATACACTTCCATACTGCGATACCCGGTTAGTCCCTGCAAAAATTCCAGCACGACCCCGAACAGGATCAGGCCAGGGACCACAATTAACAGACTTCTTGGTTGACATACCAGCGTTGAAAAGACCGCACTCATAACCCCATAAGTCAGAAAATGTAACAGCTTATCGCTGGTACCCATCTCGGGTGCAGGCAGCAAGGAAGCCACTGCGACTATGGCTAGCATGATATAAGCCAGGCTAAACCATAATCGCGCGTACTTCAGTGGCTTAAGATTCGCACGCAACAGCTGCATTTTACTTAAGCCGAGTAGACAGCCTGAGCAGCCGCCAGAGCCACGCCTTTATTGATAGGTGCTGCCATCTCTCCCAGTACCGCTTCCAGAGCAGACAGACAGAAAAGCACATTCTCTGATCGAGCACTATGTCCCATCAAACCTATGCGCCATACCTTACCGGCAAGATCACCCAGCCCGGCACCTATTTCCAGGTTATATTCATTCAATAGTCGTGCACGTACCAGTGCATCATCAACCCCATCAGGTATCATGACCGAGTTAAGCTGAGGCAGGCGAGCCGCTTCATCGACCAGAAAACTGATCCCCATTGCCTCCAGGCCCGCCTTTAACGCAGCGTGCTGATGTGCATGACGGTTCCAGGCATTTTCCAGCCCTTCATCACGTAACATAACCAGTGACTCATGCAGCGCGTATAAAGCGTTTACTGGTGCAGTATGATGATAAGCCCGCTTAGCGCCCTGCCCCCAGTACCCCATCACCAGATTCAGATCCAAAAACCAGCTTTGCACAGAGGATTTACGACTCTTGATCTTGTCTATCGCGCGTTCGCTAAAGGTAACCGGAGACAGTCCCGGTACACAGGACAGACATTTCTGGGTACCAGAATACACCGCGTCCAGACCCCATTCATCAACCTTAATCGGCGTACCGCCCAGCGAGGTCACACAGTCTGCTATCACCAGACAGTTGTGTTTATGCGCCAGCTCAAAAATACCCTTGGCATCGGACTGCGCTCCGGTAGAAGTTTCGGCATGCACAAACGCAACAATTTTCGCATCAGGGTTAGCCTCCAGAGCCTGCTCTAGCTTTTCAAGGTCGACCGGTTTTCCCCAGTCATCCATCACCATAATCGCTTCACCACCAGCTCGCTGTACGTTTTCTTTCATGCGTCCACCAAACACACCGTTCTGGCAGACAATCACTTTGTCACCCGGTTCAACCAGGTTGACAAAACAGGTTTCCATACCCGCTGAACCAGGCGCGGAGACGGGTATTGTTAACTCATTGTCGGTTTGAAATGCGTATTGCAGCAGCTTCTTGACTTCGTCCATCATGCTCACGAACAGGGGATCAAGGTGACCGATGGTTGGTCTCGCAAGTGCCTGCAAAATTCTGGGATGTACGTCAGATGGACCGGGCCCCATAAGGGTTCTAACAGGGGGATTAAATGAGACGGGCATAGTTATTTTCCTTAGTAATAATAGATTTGTCTTGTAGGCCGGATTCTGTAGCAATACAGGAAAGCTGTAAACCCAGTAATTGTGGCTGAATTCAAATTCCTGGCGCAGTGCTTCAAATACCCACAGAAATGAAGTTTTAAATCACGCAACAGTTAGCCTACAATCGCACGACTATTCATGCAAAATTAAAAATATAATGTCTTTTGACCCTGAAAGTGGTGAATTTGAATTTAACGACTGGGAGATCGCCCAGGTAGTCTCGGACCTGACGCCGTTATTACCGCCTGATAGCGTATTGCACCTGCCGGCACAGTTGATCCCCTATGAATGTGACGGACTCTCTGCCTATCGCAAAATTCCCAAGATGGTGGTATTGCCTGAAACCATCGAGCAATGCCAGCAAATCGTACGCTACTGTAACAGCAATGCCATTCCATTAATCGCGCGCGGGGCAGGCACAGGTCTGGCGGGTGGTGTGTTACCGGTCGAACAGGCTATTGTGATGAGCCTGAGCAAATTCAATCAAATCAAGCATATTGACCCATTGCAGCGCCTGGCAGTGGTAGAACCCGGGGTACGTAACCTCGCGATTACCGAAGCCGCCAGCCAGTATGGACTGTATTATGCCCCTGACCCCTCTTCTCAGATTGCCTGCTCAATCGGCGGCAATGTGGCAGAAAACTCTGGCGGCGTGCACAGTTTGAAATATGGGCTCACTGTAAATAACGTCATGGGTATCAAAATGCTGGATAGTGAGGGCGAGCTGATCGAGATCGGCGGCCAGCAATGCATGGACAGCCCTGGTTACGATTTACTCGCCTTAATGCATGGTTCAGAAGGACTACTGGGTGTCATCATGGAAGTCACCGTACGACTGGTACCCAAACCACAGGCAGCCCAGGTGGTGCTGGCTGCTTTTGATGATGTTAGCAACGCCGGAGCTGCAGTACGCGATATTATCAGTGCCGGTATCATTCCTGCCGGGCTGGAAATGATGGACAGACTCGCGATTCAGGCAGCAGAAGACTTTGTGCATGCCGATTACCCGATTTGCGAAGCATTGCTGCTGTGCGAACTGGATGGCACCCTGGCAGAGATAGAACAGCAGATGGCCGAGGTAAAGCAGATTCTGCATCACTGCCATGCGCATGATATCCGGCTGTCACAGAACGACCAGCAGCGCGCGCTGTTCTGGGCTGGCCGTAAAGCCGCATTCCCTGCAGTGGGTCGTATCTCACCTGATTACTACTGTATGGACGGCACTATTCCGCGTAAATCATTACCCGAGGTGTTAAAGCGGATAGCCGAGTTCTCCACCCATTATGGCTTGCCGGTAGCCAATGTATTCCATGCTGGCGATGGTAATCTGCACCCCCTGATTCTGTATGATGCGAATAAACCGGGCGACCTGGATAAAGCGGAAAGCCTGGGGGGTGATATTCTAAAACTCTGTGTGGATGAGGGTGGCACCATTACCGGAGAACATGGCGTTGGCGTAGAAAAAATTGACCATATGTGTCATCAGTTTGCTTCAGCGGAACTGCAGCAGTTTCACCGTATCAAATCACAACTCGATCCTCAGGGTATCCTGAACCCGGGCAAGGCGATCCCGGCGGAGTACCTCCCGAGGCTGTTCGACCGGTTCTTCCGCAGAGAGAATGCTTTGCACCGGGGGAACGAGGGGGCGGGCCTGGGCCTGGCCATCGCCAAGGCCATCGTGGAGATGCATCGGGGAAAGATT
>JBNKPX010000008.1:0-55995 GCA_050295575.1 Gammaproteobacteria bacterium
CACGATATGGAAGATGTCATTGCTGTATTGGATGGCAGGCCTGAGATAGTTGATGAGATTAAACTATCTGTTCCAGAGATTAAAAGAGCTTTATCAGAGCGCTTTGAAAGCTTGCTAAAAGACAGAAGTTTTGTAGAGGCTGTTTCTGGTCATATGCCTACAGATGCTACTAGTCAGGCACGTGTATCAATCATTCTCAAAGCTATAAGCCAAATAATTGAAATCGCATGAACGCCTCAGGGATCATAAACACTCTCTGGAACTTAGTCTGTAGATTGTGCTTGGTGATTTCAAATTCTATTCTATGATAAATGATCAAATCATCTGGCAATTACTAAATCGTAAGTGTCGGTCACCTGCAAGGAATAAACTGTGATTAATGCTTTATTAGAGAAGAGCCTTTTAGTTTTTTTATTACTATTAGCGTTTTACGGCGATGCTTTTGCGAGTGCTACACAGCAGAGAATAGATCGGGATATCGCCCAGGATAAACCCATAGTCATCCATGTGTCTGTAGCCTTAGCTGATAATAAGCATCAATGGATAGCATCGGTTCCTGAGGCTATCGGTAACGGTCAGGACCCACGTAACAATCTGTACTGGGGTGCTCGGTATGGATTGAAAACCTTTTTTGTAAAGGATGCTGGATGGAAAATAATTAAAAAAATTCCCGTTCAGGACAAAAAGGTATTAGAAAGATTGGTGTTTTATAAACTGATTAAGCGACATGGGCGGCCAGTAAAGGCTTTCCTGATAGCTGATGCCTGGGATGGGCGCTATATCTCCGAAACCATTCAACAGTTTTTAAGTTACAGCGCCGGGGCTGATGTAATAACCATAGATGTCCAGAGCCAGCTTAATCTGCAAGCCGGTGGAGCAGCACATTTAAATGTCTATATCGGACACGATGCCTTGATGGATTATTTTGGTTTGAAAGACAAAACCATTCAGAATCCAGAAAAAGTTCCTGATGCCCCCCAAAGCGATAGCATTGTATTGGCCTGTAAAAGTAAACCCTATTTCGAACCCCGGCTGAAGTCTATTGGCTCTCATCCTCTGCTGTTAACAACCGGGTTGATGGCTCCTGAAGCTTATACTCTGGATGCAGCTATTATGCAGTGGGTCATGGGTAAAGATGATAATCAGATCCGTAAATCAGCAGCAGCTGCCTATGCTAAATATCAGAAAATTAATTTAACGGCAGCTAAGCGCTTGTTTGCTGTTGTTCCATAACTGAATATTGCTTAATTAATTTTGAATTCCATGAAACTCTTTTTAATCACCCTACTCATTTTTTCAGCCAATACCTATGCCGCACAAAGCACCTGCTTTGGCACAACGGCAAAGGGGCGGCTAGAAAATGCTCAGCAATTACCTTCTAATGGACCGAATTTCGAGTCTTATAGTTTTTTGGCCCGAACTGCGGGCAGAACATATGTGCACTCGGCGGTTGCGTCCATTATTGTTACTAGCTACAAAGCGCTTGAGGAGGCACAACCCGATAAGGTTTTTAAATACGCTGAGACAGGGTTTAAAGAGGGTGGTAAGTTCTGGCCACATAAAACACATCAAAATGGTTTGTCGGTTGATTTTATGACGCCGGTAAAAAATGCCGATGGTGTTTCGGTGCATTTACCCACTACGCCATTGAATAAGTTTGGCTATAACATTGAGTTTAATAAAGCGGGTGTGTATGAAGACCTGAGTATTGATTACGAAGCGATGGCCGCGCATATCGTGGCACTACATAAAGCCGCGAAATCTCAGGGCTATGATTTATGGCGGGTTATCTTTGATCCGCAGTTGCAAGCGGGCCTTTTTAAGACGCAGTATTCAGATTACCTGAAAGCCCATATTCAATTCTCTAAAAAAAGATCCTGGGTCAGGCATGACGAGCATTACCATGTTGATTTTCTGATACCTTGTGAGAGGTTGTAGGTTATCACTGCGCTAAGTTTATGCCCTTTGGGTAGTTGCAATGATAGCGTCCGAAGAATCATTTAAGTAAGCTTTGAATAATTCATTTATGAATTATCAAGAACACGAAAAACGAAAAGTGTGATTTTCGTTCAGCCATCGATTTTGGCGGCACATACCTGTGCCACAGGAATCTCTGAATTAATCAGAGGTTCCTTAAGTGCTATGTTGAGCTTTTGTAAGTATATAGTCCCAGTTGGAGATCAATGAATAACACATTCCAGGAAATAGCCCGCACAGCTACAGGTGCTGCTGAAATTTTCCATATCGAGGATATCCAGACCCTGTGGAGTGGTTATGGCAAGATCATGCGCTATGGCCTGCGCGGAGGTGACCACGAGACTGTGGTGATCAAGCATGTGAAGCTGCCTGATCAGTCGCTTCATCCGCGTGGCTGGAATACGGATATTTCTCACCAGCGAAAGATTCGTTCCTATCATGTAGAAAGCGCCTGGTACCGCGACTGGAGCGAGGCCTGCGATGAATCCTGTCGGGTGCCGCATTGCCTGGCACTTGAGGAAGACTCGGATGAGTTTCTGATGGTGCTGGAAGATCTGGATGCCAGTGGTTTTCCGCTACGCAAGGGTTCTGTATCGATGAATGAAATGCAGGCCTGCCTACGTTGGCTGGCATATTTTCATGCGACCTTTATCGGGCGTAGTCCCGACGGGCTGTGGCCGGTGGGTAGCTACTGGCACCTGGATACCCGACCCGATGAATTGGCCGCGCTTGAGGATAGAGATTTAAAGGCGGCGGCAGCAGCCATTGATCAGACATTACGTTCAGCCCAATACCAGACACTGGTGCATGGTGATGCCAAGCTGGCTAATTTTTGTTTTTCCAGATCGGGCGAGCAGGTGGCTGCGGTAGATTTCCAATATGTTGGTGGGGGCTGTGGTATGAAGGATGTTGCCTACTTTATCGGTAGCTGTCTTTACGAAGAGGATTGTGAGCGCCATGAAAAAGCCCTGCTCGATTACTACTTTGCTCAGCTTAAAAAGGCCCTGGATGAACGCGGGAGTCGTGTAGATTCAGATGCGCTTGAACAGGAGTGGAGAAATCTTTATCCGCTTGCCTGGACAGATTTTCATCGTTTTATGAAGGGCTGGAGTCCCGGTCACTGGAAGATTCACAGTTACAGTGAACGTCTGGCGAGGGAAGTGGTGAAGCAAATCAATCAGCAGGCAGCCGGGTCATGAAACTCTCAGCAGACGATCTATCCACTTTATGCGAGTGTGCAATATCAGCGGCGACAGAAGCGGGGCAGTTAATTGCCGAACGGGCGCATGAGTCGGTAGATGTGCTGCATAAAACAGGCGGTGATAGTCTGGCATCTCAGGTGCTTACCGAGGTAGATCTTGCTAGCGAGGCGATAATTCTTAAATGGTTAAAACCCAGCTGTGTGCAATATGATCTTGCCCTGTTAAGCGAGGAGACCAGCGATGACAGGGCGCGTCTGGAGAAGGATTATTTCTGGTGTATTGATCCAATGGATGGAACGCTTTCTTTTATTCAAGCGACGGCGGGTTACTCTGTGTCAATTGCGCTGTTGAGTCGTGATGGAACACCACTCGTTGCTGCGGTTTATGATCCGAGTACCCGTGCATTATATTCTGCAATCAGGGGGCAGGGCGCCAGGCGCAATGGCGCGGACTGGACCCCTGTCTTGAATGATTCAGTTCAGGGTAAGGTCTTAACCGTTGTGTGTGACCGAGGTCTTATGAAAAGACAGGATTACCGCCAGATAAAACAGGCGCTTGAGCAGACTTGCGAAAGCCTGGGGCTAAGCGGGATGACGATGATGGATAAAGCTGCTGGAGCGGTGATGAATGCGCTGTGGGTGATAGAGCATCAGCCTGCCTGTTATTTTAAACTACCCAAACCAGAGGCGGGTGGTGGCAGTCTGTGGGACTTTGCTGCCAGTGCTTCAATCTTTAGTGAGTTGCAAATGGTTGCCACAGATTTTTATGGCCAGCCCTTAGCGCTCAATCGGGCGGAATCTACTTTCATGAACCATAGGGGCGTTATGTTTGCCAGCCATCAGAGTCTGGCAGAGGATATCAGGGCTAATGTTTTGAATCAGATGGCGAAAATTTGATTTGCATCAATTACCCCTGAAGTAGCGGTTGATAGTCCGCCATGTGTGAACTATGTCATTTACAAGAGGGTTAGTGGAGCAAGAAAAAATATGACTTAAGGGAGCAATAAAATCGGGTTGAGTAGGATAAGGATGTTTTATATCACACCGTAGTTACTCAAGAATAGAATTGAAGTTACTAAAAAACAATGAGGCCGTAAAAAACCGTAGGCCTCGATTTTAAAAAAGGAATTTATAATGAACACTAGAAACCTGAGATCTATCTACCAGTTAAGGATTTCACTTAAAGGGGTGCGTCCTACTATCTGGCGTAGAATACAGGTGAGCAGCGTAACAAAGCTGGAAGACCTGCATCTGATTTTACAGGTGTGTATGGGCTGGTCTAACACGCATTTGTTTGAATTTATTTCAGACTTTAATCGTTATGGTGTTCCCGATGAAGTAGGGGTGGTCGGGGTGTTGAAAGCGGCTAACTTCCGTCTGGATAATGTTCTGACCAAGGAAAAAGAAACACTGTTATATCTGTATGATTATGGAGATAGCTGGGAGCATATTGTCGAATTAGAAAAGATTCTGCCCTATGAAATTGGTCGACAGTTGCCTGTTTGCCTGGAGGGTAAATATGCCTGTCCACCTGAGGATGTTGGTGGTCCGCCAGGGTATTACTATTTTCTGCAGGCTATAGGCGATTCGTCACATCCGGAATATGAAGAAATGAGGCGCTGGATTTATACCGATTTTGATCAGGATGAGTTTAACCTGGCAATGACGAATAGTCTTTTAGGCGAGTACTGCTAAATATAGCCTGAGGCTATGGCTTCAGGCGTAAATCGCTACCTGATTCTTACCTTTCGACTTTGCTTCATACAGCGCCTTGTCGGCTTTGGCAATAAGGGTTTCTATCGAGTGTTCATCCTCCGCTTGCTGTGCTACGCCGAAGCTGGCAGTAAATGATATATCCCGACTGTTATGCTTAATCTGAATAGCTTCGATTTTTTCACGCAGCCTGAACGCGAATTGCTGAGCCTCTTCCAGAGATGATTGAGGCAATAACAGTAAAAATTCTTCACCGCCCCAGCGCGTCGCTGTATCGCCCTTGCGGATAGATTCAAGAAGCATGTCTGCAGTTGCTCTCAGTGCCTGATCACCGCCCGAATGCCCAAAGGTATCGTTTAACGCCTTAAAGTCATCCAGATCGAATAAGATGATGCTTAAGTTGTGCTGGTATCGTTTTGAGTTTTGCCAGGCAACCTCAGCTTTGATGTGAAATGAACGCCGGTTATCCAGTTTGGTCAGGTGGTCAAGCATGGAGAGCTGCTCTGCAGCCAGCTTTTGTTTTTCAGAATAGCGGAAGCGGTAAGCCAGTGCCAATGCCAGTAATGTGGCTTCAGATAGCATGCCTAACTCTGCTGCTCGAAAAGTCCATTGAGTAAAAGGGATCAGGCCCCACGAAGCGGCTGCCGTTGTACTGATACCTATGGCACCGATCACTACAGCAAGCAGGAAGTAACGCGCACTGGGGTTGCGGTGAATCAGGCCTGTAATACCCAGTAACAACATGATGATGGCGAGCGCAAAAACAAATGCAAAGGCTGTTAATAGCGCTACCGATTGATCATGCAGGCTATAGGCAATAATTAATATCGTAAACGCAAGAGCGATTGCGGAAATAACAAGGTAGTAAATACGTTGAGAATATTTTTTGATATCGAGGAATTTTAGTGCAAAGGCTAACCCAGTACTGGCGGTAAGCAGTATCAATATGGGCTGTCCCCAGCGTTGCCAATCGGGAGATTGTGGCCACAGCCACATGAAACCATGTCCGGTGTATGAGAGATTTGTCACGGTAAATGTTGCCAGGTATATCGAATAAAGCAGGTAGCGACGATCACCCAGTCCGAAGAAAAGCATAGCGTTGTAAGCAATTAAGGCTATCAGGTAGCCATAGCCTAAACCATAGCTGTATTGGGTAAATGTGTTCATCCCATGTGCCTGATTCTTATTGAGTAAATAGATGGGTAGCACTAGAGGGTCGGGTGTTGCAATCCGGATAAAGATGTCGCTGATCCCTGGGGCAAACTGCAGGGCGAATGAAAAATTACGACTGGATATGGGGCGTTGGAAAAAAGGGTAGTCATCTCCTGTCTGATAGTGCTGTGTTTTTCCAGTGCCCCGGTGCCTGATATAAAGCTGAATCTGATCCAGCCAGGAGGTATCAATAATCAGGCTTCGAATCTGTTGTTGATGTTGCTGATTGCTCACTGACAGACGAATCCATACGGGGGCGGCGCCTATGCCGAAGGTCAATACTGAGGAGTGGGCAGGGGTAAAAAGGTTTTGCTGATACGCTGCCATAGCCTGCTGCAGGTCGAGGGCCTTATCCGATTCCTGCAGGTAATCGCTAAGCTTACCCAGTGGTTGATTCTGCAGGGTATCCAGATCCACTACTCTGACTGAAGATGAACCAGCTTCTGATGCAGATACGAGATTGATGCTGCAAAGAGAAAACAGGCAGATCAGTAGGATGCCAACGTAATATGAGCGGGCGTTAATGATAGTGAAACCCCTGATAAGAAATAGATAAGATACCTCGAAAAGTCACAATGGCTACAGCTTTAATTATAGGGTTAAAAAAAGATAAGGGGTCAACATGTTTCTCAAAGGATGATTTTGCTCAGTGCAGCCCTGCACTAAACTTCATCTACCCAGGCTTTTAATGCCTGGATTTCGAGTACAAAAAAATCATCATCAAAGGTCGTCATCATAGTCGACAGCCCCTGGGTACGGGTGAGCAGGTGCATGGCGAGTTGGTCAGCCCTGTCGCGATTGCCCAGTTTTTCGAATTGCTTTACCAGCCAGTCGCGGAACAGGCTGAAGATCTGTGTAGCATTGTCGCGCATGGCATGTTGAATTTTTGTTAACTCCAGACATAGTGTGCCCACAGGGCATCCGTATTGCGAGATGTTGCTTTTGTTGTGGGTCATCAGGTCGATGAATCGATGGATTAACTTTCTGGAGTCCGGCTCGCTTTGTTCCCATTCATTGAGCATGTGCTGGATAGAACACAGGCGACTCTGGATGACGGCATCAAGGATTTCATCCTTGCTTTTGTAGTGGTAGTAAAAATTACCGCGCGAGATGTTTACCGCACTGGCGATGTCGCTAAAAGAGGTTTTCTCATAGCCACGTTGATAAAAAAGCTCGTCGGCTTTTTCAATAATTCGCTGTTTGATGGCGTCGCCCTTGCTACCCATTATTTCATTTCACTTCATTTAATACATACCCGTGAGTCGATCAATGACCCACGGGTATATTCTTATCAGGCTGTTAAAAACGGATAGTCAGTATAGCCAGCTTCTGCTCCGCCATAAAATGTATTCTGATCGGGTGCATTTAATTCTGCATCAGTTTTAAGGCGCTCGACCAGATCCGGGTTGGCCAGGAAAGGTACACCAAAGGCGATCAGCTCTGCATCACCATCGCTCAGCGATTTTTCTGCGCGAGATTTATCGTAGCCTACGTTGGCGATATAGATACCCTGATACAGGCGCTTTAATTCGCTGTAATCAACGACCTTTTCCTGTGTCACCATGTCGCCTTCAAGAATATGAAGATAAGCCAGATCTCTTGAGTTAAGTTGTTGAACAAAATAACTGAAATGAGCCTTAGGGTCTGAATCGCTCATCGAGTTAAAACTGTTTTCAGGGCTTAGTCGTACACCGACACGATTGGAGGGCCAGATTTCCAGTACTGCATCCAGTACCTCGTTTAGAAAGCGCATGCGGTTTTCCGGGCTGCCACCATATTCATCTTCGCGCTGGTTACTGCCGTCACGTAGAAACTGGTCGATCAGATAGCCATTCGCGGCATGCACCTCTATACCGTCGAATCCCGCCTGTTTAGCCTGTTCGGCTGCATGGCGATATTGCCCTACGATGTCGGCAATCTCATCGCCGAGTAATGCTCTTGGAGTAACAAAAGCCTGCATGCCTGTCATGGTTGGGGTTTCCCCCGCAGGTTTGATGGCTGAAGGTGCCACTGGTGTTTGTTCATTGGGTAACAGACTGGGGTGTGAGATTCGACCGGTATACCACAGCTGGATGAATATCTTGCCGCCTTGCTGGTGGACGGTATCGGTTACCTGTTTCCATCCAGCTACCTGTTGTTCGCTATAGATTCCCGGTGTGGCCGGGTAGCCTATGCCTTCGGCAGAAACCTGTGAGGCTTCGGTAATGATCAGGCCTGCAGTTGCACGCTGGCGATAGTATTCTGCATTCAGCGCGGTGGGGGCATTGCCTTCACCGGCTCGATTACGTGTCATGGGTGCCATTACAAGACGGTTAGCTAACTCCAGGTCGCCAAGCTTGAATGGACTGAATAGTGATTGTGGCATTGTTATTATCTCCTTGGGTGGTAAATTAGGACGGCTGTCCAAAAAAAGTCAGCAAAAAGTAATACGCCTGTCCTAGAATGTCAATTGTTTATTTTGATATTTAAAACCCACTCACCACGGAGGACACAGAGAACACAGAGGGTAGGTTGTTTATTCTAGATTTCGTAAAGATTCTTAACTATCAAAAGAGGTTGTCCGATAAAACAGAGTAATAACCAGGCTGACTTTTTTCTCTGTGCTCTCAGTGTTCTCTGTGGTTCAAAAATAATCCTTACGGCCCGCACAACCAAACCGCAGCGCCAGCAAGCCACCATAGGAAACATCAACTACAACCAAAAACCCTTCGTGATCTTCGTGTACTTCGTGGTTTACTCTTCTACGGCATAAAATCAACCACGAAAAAAGAGGACGATCCTTGTCTTCGTCTGCGCACCAGCACCGCGCTTGCGGAGCGTAATCTCTGAGGTGAGAGCTTTGTTTTAATTGCGAGCGATTTCGATATCCCAGGATTCCTTGATGGTTTCCATCGCGACCAGGGTGCGTGAGTCGCGCACGCCGGGGAGTTCCTGGACAATCTCTCCGAGTAGTGCTCGATAGGCAGCCATGTCGGCAATGCGAACCTTAAGTAGATAGTCAAAATCACCCGATACCAGATGGCATTCCTGTATCGCTGGCCACTGGGTGACGGCTTTACGAAATTCGTCGAATACATTGCCTGAGCTGTAGTTGAGACTGATTTCAACGAAAACCAGCAATGCTGCATCCAGTTTGTCAGCAGGCAGTCGGGCTTTGTAGTCCAGTATCCAGCCGTCGCGTTCCAGACGTTTGACACGTTCCAGGCAGGGGGAGGTGCTCAGTCCGACCTTGTCGGCCAGTTCAACATAGGAAAGACGACCATTTTTCTGCAACTGCGACAAAATATTTCGATCGATTCGATCCAGTCCCTTAGTCTTATGTTCGTTAGCCATAAAAAAATTCGTAAATATATAAAAATACAAATTATATTCTGTGAAAAACGATAATACAGCAACAATTATTTCTGATTAATTATTAATATTCGGTTTTATCCATTGATATTGAACTAAGGGGATCAGACATGCATGTAGTTATTCTTGGTAGCGGCATTATCGGCACTACTTCTGCTTATTATCTGGCAAAGCAGGGTCACCGTGTGACTGTTGTCGATAGACAACCTGCTGCTGCTATGGAAACCAGCTTTGCCAATGCTGGTCAGATCTCTCCCGGGTATTCAGCACCCTGGGCGGCTCCCGGTATCCCCTTGAAAGCCGTTAAATGGATGCTGAGTAAACACTCTCCTCTGGTGGTCAGCCCTAAACCTACATGGTCCAAGATTAAATTTATTGTGCGCATGCTGGCCAACTGTAATGCCAGTAGTTATGCCGTTAATAAGGGGCGCATGTTGCGCCTGGCTGAATACAGCCGTGTCAGCCTGCAGCAGTTACAGCAGGAGCTTAACCTTGATTACGATGGTGAAAGCAAGGGTACGCTACAGGTTTTCAGAACCGAGAAGCAGTTGAAAGCGGCCGCGAAAGATATCGCATTACTGGAAGAGCATGGCGTGCCTTATGAGTTACTGGATGCCGATGGCTGTGTGAAGGTTGAACCGGGGCTGGCAGCGGTTAAGCATAAAATTGTAGGTGGCCTGCGACTGGTGCTGGATCAGACCGGTGACTGTTTTAAGCTGTCTACCGAGCTGGTAGAACATTGTAAGCAGATGGGGGTTGAGTTCAAATTCGATACTCAGATCAAATCACTCAATGTGCAGCAAAATAAAATCGTCTCAGTGACTACCGATGCCGGTGATTTAACGGCTGATAAATTTGTGATGGCGCTGGGCAGCTATTCTACCGATTTATTAAAGCAGGTGGGTATAGATAGCCCTGTGTACCCGGTGAAAGGTTACTCGATCACTATTCCAGTCACTAATGAAGCTGTGGCTCCTGTTTCTACCATTATGGATGAGACCTATAAGGTAGCGCTAACCCGTCTGGGCGCTCGTATCCGCGTTGCTGGCACTGCTGAATTAAATGACTATGATCTGAGTCTGAGTGAAAAACGTGGTGACACTATCCGTCACGTGGTATCGGATCTTTTCCCTGAAGGCACGGATTTGAGTGAAGATAACCTGTGGACTGGCCTGCGTCCGATGACCCCAGATGGAACCCCTATCATCGGTGCTACTGATGTGTCTAATCTATTCCTGAATACTGGTCATGGCACACTGGGCTGGACAATGAGTTTTGGTTCTGGACGCTTGCTGGCCGATATCATCAGTGGCGTTCAAACTGATATCGAATGTGAAGATCTATCTATCAGGCGTTATAGCCGTACACTCAGCATCAATAATGAACCTGATAAAGCATTTGTAACCCGTTAAAAATTTCCCCAAAGGTTGTATAGCCAGCACCGAAATGGTGCTGGTTCCTTTCATTTACTGCAAAATTAAAGGCATAGAGCCTTTTTCTCTCGTTTAAACTAATATCTGGTAGCTCTAGTTAGCTAACAAAAGATGAAGCTTCACTGGCTTATTCCATAATATGCTTAAATCACTAGCGTATATTACATCCTGCTTCATGATTGGTAGAGTTACGCCTAAGTATTTCTGAATCAGGGGAACCTTTGGTTAATTCGACAGGAAGCGTTGTTGCGAGTGCCCAAAGGGCATAAACTTCGCGCGGCAATCTTTCGTAGCACTATCAGATGCTTATAGATTGCCACGTCGCTAATGCTTCTCACAATGACAAATTAATCAGAGAGGCCCTTAATTAGCTTGAAGAATAAGAGGTCAAATGAATAAAACTATCAGTTCACGTACAACACTCGAAAAAGCATTACGCATCAATCTGGATGAGAATAAATATGGCTCTATCGCTGAAATTGGCGCTGGCCAGGAAGTAGCACGTAACTTTTTCAGAGCGGGCGGTGCTGCTGGCACTATTGCTAAAACCATGTCTGCCTATGACATGAAATTTTCTGATGCGATATATGGTGTTCAGGAAGATGGACGATATGTGAGCTGTCCTCGAGTTAAGGCGATGCTGGCAAAAGAGTATGGTCTGGTGATTGATCGGGTGAGCGATTCTCGACATAAATCTTCGCGCTATTTCGCTTATGCGGCAACTGTGTCAGCCAAGAGCTACAGAGGTAACAATGAATGCCATGCATGGTGTGGTATTCGTCTGCAGATGTACCCCGATGCGCCTGCTTCGGAAATTCTGGTCCATGTGCGCATGCGTGATAATGATGCTGATTCACAACAGCTGGCTTTAGGAGTGTTTGGGGTTAACCTGATTTACGCCGCTTTTTACTATCACGAAGAACCCAAAAAAATCATTGATTCCTTAACGGATAACCTGGAGCAGGGCCAGCTTGAACTGGATTCGATAGAATTTAGTGGCCCGTATTTTGATGATAAGGATAACCGTGCGCTAAATATTCATCTCATTCGAAGCTGGAAAACCCGCGCGATTATGTTTAAGCCTGATGGTTCTGTTGTTGTGCCTGCTGAGATGCTTTACAAGAAAAATGTACTGACTATTCGCGGCACCTTTAGGCCCATTACAAAATTAAATGTAGATATGATTGAGCAGGGGCTTAAGTTTTTTACCCAGATGGAAGGCGTAAGCAAAGAGAACAGTATTGCTCTTGCCGAAATATCTCTCAATGATATGCGAGGCAATGATCTGAAAGTGTCCGAAGAGGATTTGATTGAACGGATTACAGTGCTCAATTCATTAGGTTACAGCGTGATGATTTCGGATTACACGCGCTATTTTTCACTGCGAGCCTATTTCAGGCAGTTTACCCAGATGCAGATTGGCATTGTGGTCGGTATAGTTAACATACGAGAGATTTTTGATCGCCAGAGCTATAAGGGAGTTGAAGGCGGGATTCTGGAAGGCTTTGGAAAGTTATTTCCTGACCATACGCGATTACTGGTGTATCCAGAGATCGATAAAAGCGGAGAGCTACGCGATTATAGGGCTGTAGATTTGCCAGATAATCTTCAATTTCTGTACAAGCATTTGCTGGATAATAATTTTATTTTCGGTATAGAGTGTAGCGATCACGAATTATTTAAGATCTACTCCCGTGAAGTCTATAACGATCTTAAAAATGGTCGGGGCGAGTGGGAGAAATGCCTGCCAGAGGGTGTGGCAGATGAAATTATTGCGAATAAGCTTTTTGGGTACAGAGACTAGGCTGGTTTGATAGAAACCAGAAAAACCTGATCTGGCCAGCCTCAGCGTATACTCGCTGAGGCTATTAATCCGCCGATTAGTTTAGAGCCGAAGATCCGGTAACCGACTCGAATGGCATAAAGCCTAGTGGGGCAGATGAGTGTGATGTGAGAACAGTTTCTCAGCTACTTTATGGGTACTATCGTGTAACCAGGTTTTGAATGCTGTGAAAAGTTCTAAAATATATTCAGCACGCATTTGTTCGGCTTCATGTAGATAGTAGTTCATATCTATATCGCCGTTTGCATCGCATTTATATTCGATTTCGTTAGCCATGTCGATCTCCAGTGAATCGTAGAATTTTATGATTCAAATATTAGTATTAGGTTTTCGGTTGTACAAACGATCAAATTTCAACTAAAAGGTGAATAATATTCATCCGAGGAAACTACTATCAGACGCTTACCCCCATTAAATTCCCTGCGGGTATTTGAATCAGCGGCTCGCCATGAAAGTTTTGCCGCAGCTGCGGAAGAGCTATTCATAACAGCATCTGCTGTTAGTCATCAGGTGAAGGCGCTGGAAAGGTATCTGGGCCTGCGATTATTCACCCGTAGCAATCGCAGGGTTGAGCTAACCCCTGCGGGCAGGAACTATCTGATTCCGGTTAAGCAATCGCTGAATGAAATGGAGGTTGCTACACAGCATATTGTCGCTGACCCTGAAACCGATATTGTTACCATTAGTACGGCACCCAATTTTCTGGTGCGCTTTTTGATGCCGCGATTAAAAGATTTTCAACAGAAGTATCCCGATGTTGAATTGCAGTTAACGGCATCCAACGAACTGGTTGATCTGTATACATCCAATATCGATATGGCGATTTATTTCGGCCATGGCGACTGGCACGATATTGATGTACATTTTTTGCATAATGTTTATCTGGTACCGGTATGTAGCCCCGAGCTACTGGAGCAGGGCATACCTCTTGAAGAGCCCGAAGATCTTAAAAAACACAGACTGATTCATGTCACCAAGCGTCTATACGAATGGCCGGAATGGCTGGAGCTGGCGAAGATCCCTAACAAGGGGTTTTCCAAAGGATTGCAGATATCCAGTAGTCAGTTGGCGACTGCTGCGGCACGAGAAAGCCTAGGTGTTGCTCTGGCGGATTCGACCTTGTCGGCACGAGAAATTGAACAGGGCAAGTTGATAATGCCATTTGATATTCTGCTTGATAGTCACCGATCGTTTTATCTGGTGCATCAGAAAAATCGCCCCTTAACCTATGGCATGCGAGCCTTTAAAGACTGGTTGATTTCATCTATGCCTCAAAACCAGGGGTAGACTTCACCATATGCTTTTTGTGGTGCTGAATATTGTTGCGCCCGTGTTTCTGGTAATAGGCTCTGGCTGGCTGTCGATGCGTATGCGGCTATTCAACGACAGCATGGTGGATGGACTGATGAAGTTCGCCACTCAGCTTGCGGTTCCCTGTTTGCTGTTTCGCGCCATCTCTAGCCTCGATTTATCCACGGCCTATAACTGGAGTCTGATGTCGGCCTTTTATATTGGTGCCGCAGTGAGTTTTTTCATTGCCAGTCTGATCATGTGGAAGCTGTTTCAACGTAAGCCGGGTGAATCCATAGCCATAGGCTTCGGTGCATTGTTTTCAAATTCTGTACTGCTTGGTCTGCCGATTTCGGAGAGAGCCTGGGGAGTAGAGAATATTTCACCGGTGTATGCCATAGTATCAATCCATGCGCCTTTTTGTTACCTGCTGGGCATTAGTTGTATGGAGCTGATCAGGTTCGATGGCCGGTCATTGATCGATACCAGCAGGGTGGTGATTAAATCAATGTTCAGGAATAGCCTGATGATCGGTATTGGTCTGGGCTTTGTGGTGAACCTGAGTGGGTTGGCGTTACCGGGGGTTTTGCTATCGGCAGTTGATATCCTGAGCAAGTCAGCTTTGCCTGTTGCCTTGTTTGGGCTGGGGGCTGTCCTGACGCGCTATAAGATTAATCAAACCCTGGGAGAGGTAGGGACGATTGCTGTGTTTTCTCTGCTTGTTCATCCCGGCATTACTTTTTCCATTTGCTATCTGCTGGGGGTGCCGGATTCTATCAGTCGCATGGCGGTTCTGGTGGCGGCGATGGCGCCAGGGATTAATAGCTATCTATTTGCCAATATGTATCAAAGGGGGCAGGGTGTTGCTGCCAGCACCGTGGTACTGGCAACATCAGCATCGGTTTTTAGTATAAGTGTCTGGGTTTGGTTGTTGAGCTAAAATTATTCCTTATTCCACCTGAAGTTCAGCTAATATAACGTACATAAAAAAACACTCATCACTGAGCACACGGAGACCACAGAGAGGGTAAGTGAGCCGGATTATTAGTCTGTCTTAAATCTAAAGATTAATATTTCAACCTCAGTGATCTCGGCAACAGCTCGACTCGAGCTTCCTCGGCTTAGGCATCCTGCTTCGCCCTACCTCCTCCCTCCCTGGAGTCGTGCCCTAATCAGGGGTAAAAGGGTTCTAAATATCGAAATGGCTGAAACTTAAGGGTAATCAGGGAGTTATTTCTCGATGCCCAGTAATTCCACATCAAAAATCAGTGTTGAGCCGGCAGGTATCTTGCCGATACTACGGAAGCCATAAGCCAGCTGACTGGGGATGAAAAAGCGGGTTTTCTCGCCCACTACCATCAATTGCACACCTTCGGTCCAGCCTTTAATGACGCGGTAGAGTGGGAATGATACGGGGTCACCGCGTTCTACTGAGCTATCGAATACCGTACCATCGATCAAGGTGCCATGATAATGTACCTTCACCGTATCGCTAGCCTTGGGATGAGCTGTTCCTGTACCTTTTCGCAGAACTTTATATTGCAGTCCTGATGCAGTAGTGACAACACCTTCTGCCTTTCCATTCTGTTGCAGAAACGCCAGACCTTTTTCATGAGTTTCATTGGTGTAGGCCTGTGTAGTATTAGTCAGCATAATGGTGAACAATACAAGGGCTGTAAAAATGCGCGAGAATAGGTTTTTGTTCATTTGAGTCGTAATTTATGTTTGTTGATTAAGGGCGAGCAAGAATAATGCAAATTTTGAATGAATGCACTCGCCACCAGTTGGCTATAAAAAACACAGGCAGATATAGAGTTTATGGAATCACTGGCAGAAGAAAAGAATCCCGATATCGTTGAAAGCGTACTGATCGATCTTGCTAACGATGACCTTCAGTCATTGAAGGAAATGCTGGCAGATGTCCATCCCGCTGAGCTGGCGCATATTCTTGAATCTTTACCTATGGATCAGCGGATGCTGGTTTGGGGACTGATTGAGCAGGAAATATATCCGGATGTGCTGAGTTATCTGCACGATGAGGTGCGCCTCAGCATTATTGATGAAATGGAGCCAGATCACTTCCTGGCAGCTGCGCAGGAAATGAATCCGGAAGATCTGGTGTATGTACTGGATACGCTGCCGGTTGAGGTAAGTGATTCTATTATCGATCAGTTGCAGAGTGATTACCGTCAACGCCTGGAGATTGTACGTAGCTTTGAAGAGGGTAGTGCCGGGCGCTTGATGAATAATGATGTGATCAGCGTGCGTGACGATATAACAATAGCCGTGGTTCTGCGCTATCTGCGACTGCATCCTGAACTGCCGACACATACCGATGCATTAATGGTGGTGAATGAAGAAAACTGCTATCAGGGTAAGCTGATCATCAGTCATGTGCTAACCGCGCAACCCGAAACCCTGGTCAGGGATATTATGCTGGCGGATATTGATAAGGTGCTGGCTACCGATACCGAGCATGACATATTGATCCAGTTTGATCGGCGAGACCTTATTTCCGTGGCTGTAGTTGATGATAGTGATTTTCTGCTAGGCAGGATCACGATCGATAATGTGGTCGATCTGATTCGATATGAAGCTGAGCATGCACTGCTGAAATCAGCGGGCCTGGATGAGGAAGAGGATTTGTTCTCACCCATGGTACCGAGCGCTAAACGACGTGGGTTGTGGTTGGGGGTAAACCTGATAACGGTGTTCATGGCTTCATGGGTCATAGGTCAGTTTGAAGAGGTACTGGCGAAGTTTGTTGCACTGGCGGTGCTGATGCCGGTGGTGGCCAGTATGGGTGGTATTGCAGGTAGTCAGACCCTGACCTTGACCATACGCGGCCTGGCGCTGGATCAGATTGCGCATTCTAATGTGCGCTGGCTGATCATCAAGGAGGTTGGTGTAGGCGCTTTGAATGGTGCGGTATGGGCAATCGTCGTCGCGCTGGTTTCCTTTATGTGGTTTCAGGATATGGGTGTTGCAGTAATTCTTGCTGTGGCGATGATGCTAAACCTGCTGTTTGCAGCGATCTCGGGTATTTCCATTCCGCTGCTACTGAAACGTATAGGTATAGATCCCGCACTTTCGGGAGCAGTGATATTAACCACAGTGACTGATATTATAGGGTTTCTCAGTTTTCTCGGGCTGGCGAGCCTGTTTCTTTTATAGGTTGATAACCATAGCGTGGCTTCAATATGAGTGAAACTTTTAATTTAGATGCCTTAATCAAGCACAGTACGGAATTTGCCGAGCATGTACAAAGCCTGCTGAAAGACCCGGCATTCTGGCCTCAGTTCATAACCATTCTGGTGGTTTTTGGCATTGCTCGTTGGCTTGTTTCACCATTATTTCATCGAGTTCTGAAGTATTTTATGAAGTACACCCAGCGCGTGAATAGCCTTAAACGGCTGTCGGATGCATTGCGCGATACCAGTGTGCCCATCGCCTGGCTACTATTGCAATGGATAGCCATCAGTGTGACCGCCTATGTGGGGCTTTATAACGGTGCTCTGGTTACTGTGGCGAGTCTACTCGCTGCCTGGGTGCTGATTCGACTGGCTTCAATGCTGGTGAATAATCACTCGATCTCCCGAGTAATTGCCTTTTCTGCCTGGACGGTGGCCGCGCTGAATATTTTTGGTCTGCTGAATGACACTATGGCATTACTGGATAGCTGGTCGATTACTATCGGAGAGGTCAGGCTGTCACCTTTATCGGTGCTAAAAATCGGGCTCTCCCTATGGTTTTCACTCTGGCTAGCTAACGCGCTATCTTCCCTGCTTGAGCGTCGACTCGAACGTTCACTAACGACCAGTGCCTCGACCCGAGTTTTAGCCACCAAGTTAACCCGTATTACGCTGGTGCTGATGGCAATATTGATCGCACTGAACAGTGTGGGGATAGATCTGACAGCACTGGCCATCTTCAGTGGTGCACTGGGTGTTGGCCTGGGTTTTGGCTTACAGAAGATATTTTCCAATCTGGTTAGTGGCGTCATCCTGCTGATGGATAAGTCGATCAAGCCTGGTGATGTGATTTCGCTGGGTACCACCTTTGGCTGGATCAATCATCTGGGGTTGCGTTACGCCTCGGTCATCACACGCGATGGTATGGAGCATTTGATCCCGAACGAAGAATTCATCGTGCAGCGGGTGGAAAACTGGTCGTATAGTGATCGACTGGTACGCCTCAAGGCACCGGTCGGTATCTCTTATGACTCGGATGTCAGGTTGGCGATGAAGCTATGCGCAGAAGCCGCCATCAAGGCAGAACGTGTAAAAGCCGATCCGGAACCCAGGGTGCAATTGATGAGTTTTGGCGATAATTCGGTGAATCTTGAAATTCGACTGTGGGTGGATGACCCGGAAAAGGGGCGTGCCAATATTATTAGCGAAGTCCTGCTCAATGTATGGGATAGTTTCCATGAGCATGGGATTAATATTCCCTATCCTCAGCGTGATTTACATGTGAAATCGGTACTAGGGGCGACAGATCTGGCTGATTTGAAAAATATAGCCAGAGATGAGAATGGAATGACCCCATAACTGATTTGCCAGAATGACTGCGGGCTAAGAAAGCTCTGATTCATTCAGAGCTTCCTTAAATCTTAATAATCTAGCGGAGAGGTCGTGATGCAAAAATGGATGCTGATACACCCTGATCATACAGAGACGGGAAGTGAAGAGTTATTCAGCAAATGGAAGCGGCAACCAGAAACTGTATTGTGGGTGGATATTGAAGGCTCGGCAGATGAGTCTGATCAAAAGCTATTGCACGACATGCTGGATTTACCCGATGCAGAAATCAAGGATGCTTTACGAGACAGACATCCTCCGAGATTTAGTGGAACTGCAGACCACCTGATGCTATTGCTCAAGCCGTTGGATAGTGACTCTTACTCCTTAGATTTTAAAACCCAGCAAATGGCCATTTTTGCAGGTAATAATTTCATGCTGACCCGGCATACCGGAAGATCGGCTTACCTTGAAGAATTGTGGGAAAACCCACAACTGGAACAGAATAAATATATATCACCTTATCAGCTGGTAGGTTTGTTAGCTCAGCGCATGGTAACTCGCTATGGCAGTGTTTTACTGGATCTGGAAGAGCGTCTGGATGTGCTGGAAGATGAGTTGATGGAGAATCTGGACGAAACACATATGCAGGAGCTGGTGGGGTACAATACCTCGCTTAGAAAAATGCGCAGAATCCTAAGCTATCACGTCTCAGTCACTAGCCAGTTGACTCGCTATGCCAAAAAACACGATTTAGATGAATGGTTTGACGAATACGAAGATATCAGTGAACAGACAGAAAGGTTTCATAGTCTTTCTGAGCTTTACCAGAGTGTTATCAATGATTTGATTGAAGGCTATATCAGTCTGAATTCACATCACCTGAATCAGGTGATGAAGGTTTTGACAGTGGTTACGGTGGTGTTCCTGCCGCTTAGTTTACTGGTGGGTATATATGGAATGAATTTTGAGTATATACCCGAGCTGAAAGTTGAGAATGGTTACTTTATTCTACTTTCTGTTATGGCGGGTATTGTGTTTACTCTTGTATGGATATTTAGACGGATGAAATGGTTGTGATTATCCGTATAAAAATGCAGGCTACTGGATTTAAACGCGAACGCTCAGCTTAGTTATTAGCGTACTTATTAATACGTTTACCGGGGCTTTTCTCTCTAAGCTTATCTGCCAGGTTTGAACAAGTGCCTGCCCACAGGGCTGCAACCTGTAATTTTAAGATGCCTCTGAACTAATCAGATTCTCCTTAATCAATAATTTCCTAAACTAATCGTCAAAATTACCGATAATAATCTATAGCACTTCCAATATATTACGATTTTGAAGTCGCTTAGACTTGAAAAATATCATACAAATAAATCTTATAAGGAGTAAATTAGTGTTTAGATCTCTACGCTTTCAATTCTTCGCCGTTGCGCTTGTGCCATTTATGATCATAGCCATTTCCGGCGTTGTGCTCGAATTGCAATCACTGAAATCCGTGGCGACGCAGGTGAGTGACATCACAGAAGAGTCTGTTCTACAGATTGAAAAACGCAGGCTTGAGACTGTGATGAGTTCTGTTGAGTCGTTATTAGCGCCCTATCTCGCCAGAAATGGCCTGGAAGGTAGGGAGGATGCCTTGAACATGCTAAAAGGCTATCAATTTGATGAAGGCGTAGGCTATATCTTTGGTTATGATAGTAAAGGAACCCGGTTGCTTTTAGGTAAATCTGGTGCGGGTGTGGGTAAAAACTTCTGGGCTCTGGAAGATAAAAAGGGAAATAAGGTTGTGCAGGGGATTATAAAATCAGCAAAAGATGGTAGCCACTTTTATACCTACTGGTTTCCAAAGCCCAATGAGACTGAACCATCGCCAAAATATGCCTATAACTTATATATACCTCAATGGGATCTTGTTCTCGGTACCGGATTTTATATCGATGGCCTGGATGGAATATTAAATAAGGTCCATGATTCTATAGATGAAAGTCAGAAAGCGGCCGTACTGAACTCTGTACTGGTGTTGGCGGTCATTGCAATCATTGCCTTTATCGTGATTACTTTTTCAGTCAGGGTGATTTATAAAAGTCTGGATGTTCTGGCGTCATCGGTTTCTGCGCTGGCACAGGGCGAGGGTGATTTAACCCAGAAGCTACCCCAAAGTCCAATAAGGTTGCTCGATCAAATTGCCACCGATTTTAATGCCTTTATCGGTTCTATGGCGGTTGATATGTCCACCCTTAAGCAATCCAGTGCACAACTGAGTGCAACTGCCAGTGAATTTGCACAACAGCAACGTGAACTTGATGTCTCCACCGATAATCAAAAACAGGCAACGCTTCAAATTGCCGCGGCAGTCGATGAAATGGCTGCAACCTCTTCTGAAATTGCGAGTAGCGCCGAGATAACCCGAGGCTCGACGGAAGACGCAGAAAAAGAAATCCAGGCCGTGTTAACTCAGGTATCGACGTCCAGTGCCGGACTTGACGAATTAAACGATTTGCTCGAAGGTGTCGATCGTTCAATTTCTGAGCTGGGTACAAATGTTGACTCAATCACAGCAGTGCTCAATGTTATTCAGGGCATATCAGAACAAACGAATCTGTTAGCGCTTAATGCGGCGATTGAAGCTGCACGTGCAGGGGAACAGGGTAGAGGCTTCGCGGTGGTTGCGGATGAAGTAAGAACTCTGGCGCAACGCTCACAGGAGAGTACAGTAGAGATTGGGACTATTCTTGAAAAATTAAAAAGTAGTTCTGAACGAACCTCACATGATATGGGTATTTCGACCAGCAAACGTAATGAAGTGATTGAATCCATAAAAACCATCAGTGATTTAATGGATTCGGCATCCAGCTCAATCGCCCGACTTACCGAGATGAATCTACAGGTCGCGTCTTCAGCGACTGAGCAATCCTCTGTGGCAGGCGATATCGCTAAGTCCGTTAATGGTATTGCTGATCTTGCTGAAAAGATTGGTCAGGGAGCCACAGAATCCAGGCGCAAGTTTGAGCAGCTTGAAGAGGTTAGTGAACGATTGAACCTGGTTTCTGATAAATTTAAGGTTTAGGGATCCTCTGATTTTCAGATTAACTGAGAGGGTTATTGTTTATATGTAAATGTATTCTGCAGCCAAAAGACCGATAAAAATAATTCAGGTTTTCAAGCTTAACTTGAAATTCAAAAAGGGCATAATGTTATCAATAAAGTAAAGGGTCAGAGAGAATTTGTCTGGTAAGTTTTAGACTGCCAGACCTTACTTTTTGTCAGATGCAGGCTTGTACAGTTATTGATGTCTGGTGCAGTTTCTGCCTGCGTGTTTAGCTGAATAAAGTGCAGAATCGGCTTTTTCTATAAATTGTTCTAGTGTTAATCCCTCTGTTATATGCGCTATACCTATACTTGCGGTAATGGGTTCATTTACGCTATCAAATATATACACTTCGATTGCCTTGCGAATTTTTTCTGCAAACAGATAGGCTCCCTCAAAACTGCTATTGCGATAGATAATCATGAACTCTTCGCCACCCCAGCGTCCTATTAAGTCGGTCATACGGCTGTATTGAGACAGTATATCAGCAAATTGTTGTAATACCCGGTCACCTACCTGGTGCCCATAATTGTCATTGACCTCCTTGAAGTGGTCGACATCAATCATAACAAGGCCAAAAGGAATCCCACTGCGTTGGAAGTGTGCATAAGCGCTTTGAAGTTCTTCATCAAGTTTTAAGCGATTATGAATCTGCGTCAGCGAATCCGTATACGAGAGTCTGGATTTATCCAGATAAAGCCCATGCATACGCTGGAGTTCACTGTTTCTGAACTTCATCGTTGTCAGGTACACGTAAATGACAGGCAGTAAAGCCAGTATTGTCAGCAGAAAATCCAATAATGATTTGAGCATGTTTTGCTGTAGCAAGGTCTTGATGTAAGTGATATCTATATCCGCGCCAACAGCATATAGATTTCCACTGGCCGTACGAATGGGAATGAAGACCGAGCGATAGGTTCCCCATCGATCGCTGAAAATAGGCACATATAAGGGACGATAGGTTTGCAGACGACTACGGAAGTCGCCTGTATCCGTTGAAGCATTCTCAAAGCTTCTTTTTAATAAATCGGAGACGTCAGGGTAGGGTGTGAAATATCGGACTTCATCTCCACTTCCGATCTCTTCATCAAGAGCGCTGGAACTGCTAAGGCGATAATCTCCTTTAGCATCACGTATTACCGTATAAAGGAATCTGGTTTTAAGACGTTTGTTAAGTCGTGTCAGGTTAACAATATTCTGCTGGTCTTCTGCTGGAGAAATGCTTTGCTCATCAATGGCGCGATCATGAAAGTCGTCAGCAAGTACGTACGGAACCGATACCGCAGCCGAGTATAGTCTTTGATCAATCTCAGCAATAAGGCGGACTTCTTCCTGATGATAATTCCAGATGCTATAAGCCAGTAGTACAAACAGTGTAAAACTGACCGCAGCAATGATTTTTATTCGGTCTAACTTCATTTGGCAGTATAACCATGGGGCTTTAGCAGGTATGGAAGAGTATACCCCACAATTTAATCTTTACTGTTAAGCTGTCCTGGCTTTATCTCTGCGGAGATTAAAAATAGAGCCAAATACATTATCTCCTTTCAATTGATGAATGACCGCAAAAGCCACATGCCCGCTCACATAAACCCATAGAACCTCGCCAAAAAATTTATGCTGCAGGGTATAGCGTGTGAAAGCGATTGGGTCATCGGGTGGGCCACTATGGCCAGGTGGAATCATAGAAAACATAATCATGCCTGTAACAGCGCAACCCGTCAGCGCGAGTATGCCAAGACCATGGATAAAGCTGGAAAGACCGATTCGATTGCCGCTTGTCGGTAGTTGTCGATTTAACAGGCCAAGTAGTTCGCGTATCACCTCGCTTCTGGCCTGCTTGCCCCAGGGGAAGAGTTCTTTGAAGTGATAGATGGCATAGCTGTTCAGCCAGAACAGTAAAACCACGGTCGAAGCTATCACACCGGTAATGCGATGATAAGGGAAAAGGAACTGTGTACCCTGATCAGACATCCAGATACTGCTGAATTGCTGAAAAATGGTCGTAATGACGAGTGCCCAGTGAATCAGGCGGGTATTGATGTTCCAGTTCTGTTGCATATGGGTTCTCGGGTTTGAATCTAAATGCTAGTCTTTGTTGGGGGGGGGGTTGAAGTGATGCGGGTTAATAAGATGAATAGAATTTTCTTATTCAATCGCTGATAAGTTATGATCTATGGCCTGTCAACAGGTGTTAACAGGCCCTGGTTAAAAAGGATACCTCCATTATTCAAAATGATAATCCAAAAAGAAATCAGTTTAAATTCAGATGACAATGTAAAGATTGCATTGTGGAAGATACTCGATAATGAGGTTGAAAAAATATCAGATATTTATTTAACTCATGGTGCCTTTTCTGATAAGTCAGTCTGTCTAAGAATCTCAAAATACCTTGCTTCTCTGGGTTATGTCTGCTGGATTATGGAATGGAGGAATCACGGTGAAAGCGCTAAAAGTAATTTCCCATATAATTTAGAAACTATTGCTAAATACGACATGGCAATTGCTTTCGAGTATTTATTTAAAACAAAGCAGGTTTTGGATCTACATTGCATAACCCATAGTGGCGGCGGAATTTGCCTGACAATGTTCCTTGTTAAAAATCAGCATTATCTCCCCAGAATTAAAACGATTACCTTGTTCAGTTGCCAGGCATTTGGGGCATCCTGTTCCCGGACACAGCATCTAAAACTATTGTTATATAAATACATGAACTACCTGATGCGGCGCTTACCTGGGAAGTTACTAAAACTTGGACCGCACGATGAACCATACTTTACTATGAAGCAATGGTTCGACTGGAATATTCATCGAAGTTTTAAAGGAGAGGGTGGGGTCGATTATTTGTCAAAAATGAGTTTAATTACAGCCCCAGTCCTTTCTATCTGTTCGGCAGGAGATACCTTTATCGCACCAGAGCAAGGCTGTAGGGAGTTTTTCAATGCGTTTGATAATAAGAAAAACAGGTTTTCTTTTTACTCAAAGGGGGATGGAAATGTTGAAGATTATGGGCATGGACGAATAATGTGTTCGAGGAATGCTTCGATAGAGGTGTGGCCGGAGGTGGTTAGTTGGATGGCGGGGTCGGATATTTGAACTTTCCGGATAGATGTTTCACATGCCTATGTGTTTCTTACTTCGTAGTGACTGCCGAGTTGGGCTACATATGGTTACTCAATGAGAACCGTTACGAATCTGGTTTCCGACTCAAGATGCCTGGTTTTATATACATACACAGTCAACTTCGCCCCCCATACTCCATAAGCCTTTGATAGTTTCAAATAAACGAAATTCTGCATAAGCAATAAGGTGCCAAATTATGCTGAAGCTATAGATAGCTACGAGTGCTAGATATGGGCTCATTCCGACAATTACGAGTAACAATAATAAGTGAAGATTAGGGTATTGCTTATCAGGAGAATAAAAGGCTGTTATGGATGAAGATAATTCAGGAGTGATGAGACGCCCTGCTATCCAATGCCGTGCATGGGGCACCAGTTTTCTTTCCTGGCATTTTTTAATCTCCATAGGTTATATTTTTTCCAGGCATTACATTAAGTAGAAGGCAGTAGCCTGTTATTTCCTTATAGGAAGGTTGTTTTAGTAAGAGGTTGCCTCCCTGCTTGCATTTCATTATTCAAAGAAAACAATTTGTTGCAAGGTATTATCGTTTTTGACTGATGTAATTCAATAAATTGACCAGGGAGGAAGTATGAAAAGTTGCTCGATCCCACAAGCCCATTCCCTGTTGCTGATGCCATTTGAGGCTCAACGCGGTTGGACTCACGTCTAAGCCGACCACAATGTGGGTACCATTTTAATGATAAAAATATCCCGGAAAAATTTTTTGTCAAAAGCTAAGCAATATCGAGGTTTAGTTGATATATATGAAGATTAGTTAGCAGTGGCATTAAAAAATTGATCTTTTATTGAGAAATGCGCTAATCTTCTGGTATTGCAAATCACCTCTAACTTCAAACAGGGAATATATATCCTCATGGAAAGACAGCCCGATCAATCGATAATTTTTCAGACATATCGAGTCTGTTTTGTAAGCCTATCCCTCAGATTTCATCTTCCAGTTAAATGTATTGTTGAGTTTTCGGGTGCCTCGTACCCCATAAGCCAGGCGCCGGATTTAACTATTGAGCGTAAATAATAAGGAGACCTGTAGTAATGCCATTTGTCGTTCTTTCGATTTTGATTCAAGTTGCGTTGGTTGTTCATATTCTCAAAACCGGTAGAAATACCATCTGGATATGGATTGTCGTTATTCTACCCATGGCGGGTTCGATTGCCTATGTACTGATAGAGCTACTACCTGATCTGCTCCATTCACGTTCAGGTAGGCAGGCGAGCAGGAAGATTCGGTCGATTGTCAATCCGAATCAGGGATTAAACCAGGCTGTAAATAATTATTCTGTGTCAGATACGGTTGAAAATTCTATGCGCCTCGCTGAGGAATGTCTGGAAAAAGGCCACTATCAGGAAGCAAAAGATCTCTACAGCAAGTGCCTGAAAGGGGTACATGCCGATGATCCGGTTATTATGTATGGAGTGGCTCGCAGTGATTTTGCACTTGCAAACTATCAGCAAGCAAAAGGGATGCTGGATGAATTGATTGAGCTGAATCCAGATTATAAAAATCAGAATGCCCATCTTCTGTATGCTCGATCTCTTGAGAAAATCGGGGACCATATTTCTGCGCAACATGAATACGAGACCCTGCACAGTTATTTCAATGGGCCGGAGGCGAATTACCATTTTGCCATGTATCTTAAGTCCCAGAACAAGACCGAAGAAGCAAAGGCATTGCTGTCAGAGATCGTAGAAAAGTCACAATTATCAGGGCGACATTACAATTCTTTGTATAAAGAGTTAATTAAGAGCGCCAGGAGTGAATTGTATGGTTAGGGGAAAGCCGTAGTAGTAAAAAACTCTATAGGTTAGGGTGTAATGATCGCCCTGATTGCTAGCCTAAATGAGAGTTCCCTTGACCCTTGTTAACTCAGTGCAATATTAAGAATGAAGTGGAGGTAGTTTCAGTCATGACTGAATCCGATAAATACAATGTTATCCTGAAGCCGCAGATCAGGTTGGGTTATGAGCCTGATCTCGTTATAAAATCTTTTGCTGAACTTTTTAAAGTGCCAGAGGAAAAAGCCCGGGCTGTTGTAGGTACGCAACGGGTTCTACAAAAGGAGCTGGGTCAGGTAAAAGCAGAAAGATATCAGCAGAAACTCAAATCAATTGGCCTTGATGTGGTTCTGGAAAAGGTCGAGAAGACTCCACCGAAAACGAACAAGGAAAAACCAGAAAAGATTACAGAGAAATCGCCCGAAGCCATAAAAGCTGAATCGAAACAGGTTAAAATCTCCCGATCAGGCAAACCAGTTCTTGAACTGCTACCAGCAGATGCAGAGTTAACCAAAGCACCCACCAGCAATAACAAGCCAGGCAGTAAAATGGTTATCTGCCCCAAATGCCAGCTGGAACAGCCAGTAGCTGAACAATGTAGTAGTTGTGGTGTGTTCTTCCACAAGGTAAAGGATAAATCAGATCCTCTGCAGGCAGAACCTGTCACGTCTGTTCAACCTGATATTCCTGCATCATCCAGAACTGTCGCCACAGCTACCGAACAGGATTCAGCCTCAATAAAAATATTCCTGATGCCTGTTGTTGCAGCGGTTCTGGGGGCCTTGTTGTGGATGTTCGTAGCAGTCACTTTTAATTATGAGCTAGGCCTGATTGCCTGGTTGATCGGAGGCGCTATTGGTTTTGCAGCGGTCATGGCAGGAGCCAGGGGGCAGCAGGTTGCTATTGTATGCGCAATACTGACAATTATGGCGATATTTGGGGGGAAATATATGGCTACTGTTTCATTTATTTCTGAGGCGAGTGCTGCGATTACTACTGGCGGTGAGTTAAATGGCGTTGATTTGAAATCCGTCTATGAAGAAACTCAGGCAGATGCGGTTCAGTTTTCTGCAATGGTGACCGATGATGCAAGCCTGCGTGAATTCATCGTTCAACGGGGATATAGCGATGCAGAGGATGCCGCATCAGTAACAGATGAAGAGCTTGCCTGGTTCAGGGAAAACGAACAGCCTGGCCTGCAACAGATGATGGATACCCCGATGAGTTTTGAGCAATGGAAGAATGATTATCTGGGCAATGAGATAGAAAATATTTCCCCCTTCGAGGTTATAATGGATAGTCTGGGTCTGCTTGATTTACTGTTCCTTTTTTTTGGAGTGGGTACAGCCTATCGGATGGGTATGGGTAATGACTAAGAAAATCATAGCATTCCTTGACTCGCTCTCGACCAACACAAGGATTATCCATGCGGGATCTCGGTCATTCAAAAGCTAAAGTACTGCCAGGCCTTAATACACTTAATGGCAAAGTTCCCTGTTTTATCCAGGATAATATATGGTGGTTTGTTAGGCTTTGAAATGTAGAGCCTGAAAGCAGGGGGATGCAAGGCTTTATAGAAGCGAAGCTTTTTAGTCGCTTGAGGAGGTGGTTTCGGGTTGGTACTTTTGCGCGAATGACATCAGTGATGCGTGGTTGGTATCAGGCGCTATCGCTAATGTTCATCGCTGATAACAAGTTGGGAAGATGGCTATATTATGAATTATATTCTAGCCCCTTAATCAATTCCCACTCTGCCTCTAATACCGGCTGCACAGATAGTCGCCCCTGCCTAAGCAAAACCATATCCGACAGTTCATCAATTGACTTAAGCGTTTTCAAAGTCACCACATCAGTAAACTTTTCAACAAACGCAACATCAATACAAAACCAACGTGGATTCTCTGCGGAAGATTTGGCATCGTAATAATGAGAGCTGGCATCAAATTGCGCCGGGTCAGGATAAGCCGCTTTAACTACCTTACCAATACCCGCAACCCCTGGTATCTTACAACTGCTGTGATATAAGAAAAACAGGTCCCCCTTGCTGACCTGATCGCGCAGGTTGTTGCGCGCCTGGTAATTGCGTATACCATCCCAACAACCAATGCCGGAGGGCTCATTGGCGAGGTCATCAATGCTGTATTCATCAGGTTCTGATTTAAATAGCCAGTAGTTCATCAGGCTATTAAATCATATTTTTTTGACGGGTTATTAGTGTTAACAGACCCTAAATTAAAATCATCAGGTATTTACTGATTGCACAACCTTTTTGATGCCAAATAATTGAATATTATAACGATGAGCCATGGTGCCCCAGATTCCACGATTTGTGGACTATCTCAGCGCTGCCTATAGGGACATAGGTAAGGGGCGAGAGCAGGACGCGGTAGCTTTGGAATTCCCCTGGAATAGCACGCTATTTCGCGGCGTCTCGCCTTGATATACACCTCTACAGATGCACACATCAACTTATTCAACTACGGATTCCAGGTTGAAATATGCAAACAGGGATTCTATGATGCTTATACTTCGTCAACAAGGAGAGTCGAAATGCCTAATCAACTGCATTCTGTCACTAAACTTGATTTTCAACCTGGCGTTGCTTTATTCCCTCCATCCGTCGTTGGCGTGATTATATATTTATTCTTTAACGAGCCGATGAGCCCTGAGCAGGTGCAGCGCAGCGGCTAGCTTGAATTCCGAATACAGCTATTGCTATGGTCTGGGCCAGTAGTTGAAGGCATCTTTACCATTCTTATTTAAAAGCGGCAAATAAGGAGGTTTTACCGATGTACAGTTATTTCAGAACAATTCTTATCCTGAGTGTATTACTAGTGCTTTACTCTGCTGCCAACGCAGATGTTTTCCGAACAGTATTCGATACGGATACTCAATATTTAATTGTTGAGATGCTAGATGATAATCTGGCACATTTAGAGTTTTCAGTGCGAGCTAAACAACCATCAACCGATAAGCCGCTGTATACAACTCCCATGGTCATGAAGAAGGATTACTCTGGCCCATCAAGTTTCTTTATAGATGGCAATATTATCGAAACCAGTGCAATGAGGCTCGAGATTACTAAAAACGATAATCAGATATGCGTCAGGTTCATCGATAAGATGAAGGCAAATGAACGCCTAACCACGGTGTGCCCGGTCAATCTGGAGCAGGCTTTGAAAGGATTAGATATCGAACCGGGCAAAATTGAAAACATCACTGGGCTGGGTCAAAACCTGAGCCAGCTAGCGTCGGGAATAGCTGATAGGGATCGTATTAGTCAGGGTGTTGCAAGGGAAGCCAGTTACAGTAATAACCTGCCGCTTGGTAATGGTTTTGAAGGCCTGGCCAATGGAGGGATGGTTGGTTATGTTCAAATCCCCGTCTACTATGCGCTAGGTTCGGATAATCTCAATTACGCACTGTTCATGGATAATGATTATTGGCAGCAGTGGGATTTCACCCGAGACTGGTGGCAAGCCAGAATGTACGGTGATCAATTACGCCTCTATTTTATGACAGGTTTCGATTTGCCTGATTTGCATGCTGAGTTTATGCAGCTTACCGGCCCACCTCCGACCTCGGAACGTCAATCTTTTGGTCTGTGGGTTTCTGAGCTTGGCTATGAGCAGAATTAAGACAGGCCCTAAAAGCATGAGATGTTAAGATCAAATTCAGGTTTTGTTAAATCGTAGTGTGTGTTTCTTTTGACAGGCTTCTCATAACAAGGTGATCCTACGGTCTGTAGTGCGGAATTGGGAGGGGGGAGAATTATCAGGCTTACGAGGTATGATAAATTAAGACTCTTTCCTGTTTCTACCAATGCTCAATGAAGTGGGTATCTA
The DNA here is from genome assembly GCA_050295575.1 of Gammaproteobacteria bacterium. Classification (GTDB taxonomy): domain Bacteria; phylum Pseudomonadota; class Gammaproteobacteria; genus JACNJF01. The sequence continues at coordinate 30,394 of JBNKPX010000008.1, forward strand.
TACTTTGTTATAGGTGGCATAGCGCTAATCCGACTTCTTTAAGGTAAAACGGGGGCATAGAGAGGTTGTGTGTTCTTATGGTGTATTACGGGGCAAAGTGCAGGCCTGTCTACCTGAATAGCGGTATTTTTGCTGGCTATGTCTCATTATTCGAACTAAGTCAATAAAAAACAGGTAAGTTACTGCTTGAGCTGTTGACTTTAGTGAGCATGGTTCCTATATTCCGCACCCTATAGAGGAAAGCCCCTTTGCTGACAGCTTGTCAGCAATTGAGCCAGATCTCGAGTATATCTCTGTCGAGTCTTTGCTCAGGAAATGGCAATCTGGCCCAATTATTGATTTTTTGGGTAAGTAATCATGAAGATGAACCTGGAAGTTCCCTTGGCTTGTGCAAGGCCTCAGGATGAATTCTTTGCATTGGAGTGATTGCTGATAGGTAGACTTGTGTAATCTAAAGCCCTTAATAGAGCGTCCGGATACCGGTTTCGCATTTTTAACTGATCTGAGTAGTACGCTAGAATGAAGTTACGCCACTATATATTCGCATTATCATTTGCGCTGTCGATTTTCCTGCCTGCAAGTAGCTGTTACGCCGCACCAGGTAATTTACCTAAATCTCCCCTTCTTGTTGGCGCTTCAGTGGAGCCCAATGTGTACTTCACCTTTGATAACTCGGGGAGTATGGACTGGGAAATGCTATATCAGAGCGATGAGGAAGATAGGGGAGGTTTCACCAATACAGAAGCCCTTCCTATTATCGAGGATATTTTGCGGGGATATTGGGTTCCTGACTGGGTCGAAGATGGTGGCCCATGGATTGTCCCGCCTGCAGGTTATACCAATGATTCCGTTACATGGGATGAAAAGCTCTGGGTTCTACGCAACCATAATGGCAATAGACTCTATTACAATCCATCTATTACTTACAAGCCATGGGCGGGCGTCGATGAATCGGGAAATGCGCTTTATACAGATGCATCTCCAACAAGCGTCCTTAGGCGCCCAGACCTGCCAAACGGTGACCAGGTTGATTTAACGAAAAAGATGACATACCCGGAACCAGCTTGTCTATGTCTTTTAGACGTATTTATACCCGTTTATTACACCTGGCAGGATGATGATGAGGATGGTGTATTTGAAACAACCGATAAGCATAAGTTGTATGAAATAAAACCATCGACCAAAATCTACCCTTCTGGACGCTCCTATAAAGATGAATTACAGAATTTTGCCAACTGGTTTCAATACTATCGAAAGCGGGAATTTACCGCCAAAGCTGGTGTGGGTAGCGTTATTAGTAACAGTGACGCGGTTCGTATGGGTTTGTATATATATAACGGTGGGCACAAGAAATACCTAAGCAGCATGTCTGATAGCACAAATAAAAGAGATTTGTTGACGACTCTGTATCCAATAACCACGAAGAATAGAACCCCTTCGCGTATTGCTCTGCAGAATGTCGGGAACTACTTTATGCAAAGCGAGACGGCAAATGGTGTTGCCCCCCCAATACTGGACTCCCAACACGGCGGGGAATGCCAGCAGAACTTCAATATTTTAATGTCTGATGGATATTGGAACCTTGGTGCTGCCAGTGATCCCACAGTCGGTAACGCGGACAGTAGTGCAGCTAATGATCAAGGCTTTGATGGTGATAAAGGTGAATCTATTGATGGGGGGAATTATGAGGATGGAGTCTCGGATACGCTGGCTGACGTAGCCATGTATTACTATGAGAATGATCTGCGACCCGATCTGGCGAATAAGGTATCAAAAACATCGATAGATAAGGCTTCACATCAGCATCTTGTTACTTATACGCTCGCCTTTGGTTTAAAAGGCACGCTGCCTTTGGACGCTGTGCCTACGGATCCAGGGTTCGCGTGGCCAGAAACCTTAACCGGTGCTGCTGAAGACTTAACTGACCCTCAGAGAGTGGACGACATGTGGCATGCTGCCTACAATGGGCGCGGTCAATATTTTAGTGCTAATAATCCCGAAGAATTCCTTTCGGCATTAAACGATTCTCTTCAAGATATCTCTAGTCGTACCGAGACTTCTTCAGCAGTAGCCGTTAACTCAGCCAGGCTGACAACTGATTCGGTTGTCTATATTTCACAATTTAACTCGAATAACTGGCAAGGTAGTCTCGCAGCCTATCCCATTGTAGACACCAAGCTTGGCACCCTGGCCAGAACACCGAAATGGCGTGCAGAAACTGAGCTTGATGCAAGGGATTTATCAGAACATCCTCGCCAAATAATTACCTATAATGGCTCGCAAGGGGTACCTTTTCAATGGGACACTGAGAAATTGAGCGAAGATATGCAGAATGATTTACGCACCAATCGAAAAGGCTCAACGGACGTAGAACTTTACGGTAGGCTTCGTCTGAAATACCTGCGCGGTGAGCAAACCTATGAAAGCAAAGCGTTCAGAGTCCGCGACTCCTTACTGGGTGATATCGTCAATTCCGGTCCTGTTTTCGTCGGTAAGGCTGGACTGAGATGGCCGGATGTTGCACCATTTCCATCAGGCACTGGGTCAAAATATTCAGATTTCAAGAACTCCACCGAGTCCCGAGAAAAAGTGGTCTATGTCGGCGCCAATGATGGGTTTCTTCACGCATTTAAAGAAAGCAATGGACAAGAAATCCTGGCCTATGCCCCCAATATCCTGAGCTCATCCGCTAGTCAGCAAGGTTACCACTACATAACTGAGGAAGCTTATCAGCATAACTGGTATGTTGATATGACCCCAACCATCTCCGATATTTATTTCAATAACAGTTGGCATACCGTTATGGTTGGAGGCCTGAGAGGTGGAGGACGAGGCTTGTTCGCGCTGGATATTACCAATCCATCCAGATTCAAAGAGGCCAACGCCGATAAAATCGTGATGTGGGAATTCACAAATAAAGATGCTCCAAATCTTGGCTACACTTATAGCCGACCAGTGATCGCCCTGGCTAATAATGGTAGATGGGTGGCAATCTTTGGTAGCGGGTACAATGATTCTGGAGACGGTAAAGCAAAACTGTTTATCGTCGATATCGAGAAAGGAATGGATGGCTGGGACGATGGGGACTATATCGAGATCTCCACTGGCGCAGGCACTAGTTCAAAACGAAATGGCCTTGCCTCCCCGGCGCTTGTCGACACAGATGGTAACGGCACCGTTGATCGTATCTATGCCGGTGATCTTGAGGGGAATATGTGGGCCTTTGATGTATCCAGCGATTCGACCTCCCGGTGGAAAGTCGCTTTTGGCAGCACAACAACACCACAGCCTCTGTTTAAGACAGAATCAGGGCAAGCGATCACCGCAAAGCCCATTATCACAAAACATCCTACGATGCCGTTGGACGTCGACTCCAATGCACCAAACCTTATGGTTTATTTTGGCACTGGACAATATCTCGTCAACGGTGACAAAACCTCTACCGGCACTCAGTCTTTTTACGGGGTTTGGGATAAGGGAGCGAATAGTGACTCTGGCTCTTCACCTCTTACCCGTGCAGCACTGGTAGAGCAGACAGTCTCAACAAAGGGTGGTGTCCGGCTTATTTCCCGAAATGCAGTAGACTATTCCGAGGATTTGGGGTGGTGGTTTGATCTACCTGATTCCGGTGAACGCTCCGTTACCAATGCAGTTGCACGCCGGGATGTTGTGTTCTTTAACACCTTTGTGCCTACCAATGATCCTTGTTCAACAGGTGGCTATGGCTGGAAATTTGTCGTCGATATGGCGACTGGTGGTTCTCCACTAGACGCAGTAACCGACTACAACAAGGACGGGGTAGTCGATGAAACCGATTTGGTCGATGATGGGGGGCCTTCAGTTAAACAGGACGGATTTCTGTCCGAACCGGTATTTGTTGAAGAAATTTCTTTCACCGGAGACAAACCGACAAAGGTTGTCCCATTACCTTATCTTCCCAGTGGCCGTTTTTCATGGCAGGAGTTAATACGATGAAAAAAAGAAATGTATTTTTTCTAGCAATAGCTTCCAGTTTTATCTTGCTCAGTCCACAGGCCAATGCCTATAAGATAGGTGGCGATATTTATGAAATAAACCGCAAGTTTATAACTGTCGGCGATATTCAATTACCCCTGTCACCAACGGTTACTGTCACCAGGGCAGATGAAAGCCCTGAGCTTTTGCTCAATCTGAAACCTGGGGACGGCGTTACAATAGAGACGAGGTTTAGGAACAAAAGATATTATGTAAAAAGGATTCAACTCAAGGAGAGTAGTAAACCCTGAATAAGCTGGACGCACTCCGGTAATGTTATTAATGGCCAGGTAAGTCCTGGCCTTTTAATTATGGTTATTACAAATGTTCTTTATGGTGTGTTGAACTCACCACTTGAAATATGCAGGCAGGGCTTCTATGATGCCTGAACTTCGTCAACAAGGAGCGTCGAAATGCCCAATCAACTGCATTCTGTCACTGATCTTGATTTTCAATCCGACTTAGCTTTATACCCTCCACCCGCCGATTGGCGCGACCAGTTTATTTATGGAAGCTCTGAATAATTTATCCATGAATTATCGGAGCATGAAAAAAGAAAAGTGTGATTTTCGTTTTTCTCACAAAATTAATGGCTTGTAGTCATCGATTTTGGCGGCAAACCCCTGTGCCGCAGGAGCCTCTGAATTAATCAGAGGTTCCTGATACTGTAACGAAGACTGCTATCCTTGCCTGAGTAGGGGCATCGCGACGGCTAGATTGAATCCCGAATACAGCAGTTGCTTCGATCTGGGCTAGTAGCTGAAGACATCTTTTCTTCTTCATTATCATTAAAAACGGCAAATAAGGAGATTTTACCGATGTATAGTTATTTCAAAACCATTCTTACCCTGAGTCTGTTACTGGCTGTGCACAGCTCTGCAAGCGCAACAGTTTCCCGAACAATATTCAATACAGATACACAATATTTAATTGTTGAGATGCTTGACGATGATCTGGCGCATTTAGAATTTTCAGTGAATGGCAAACAACCTTCAACCGATAAGCCACTGTATACCTCGCCCATGGTGATGAAAAAGGATTACTCTGGCCCAACTAGTCTATCGATTGATGGCAGCATTATCGAAACCAGTGCCATGAGGCTCGAGATAGCCAAAAACAATAATCAGATATGCGTCAGGTTCATCGATAAGATGAAAAATGAGCGTCTGACTACGGTGTGCCCAGTCAATCTGGATCAGGGGTTGAAAGGCCTGGATATAGAACCGGGTAAGATGCAAAACATCTATGGGCTGGGGCAAAACCTGAGCCAGGTAGCGCTGGGAATAGCCGATGGCGGTCGTATTAGTCAGGGAGTCGCAAGGGCAGGTAGTTACAGCAATAACCAGCCGCTTGGTAACGGCTTTGAAGGTATAGCCAATGGCGGTATGGTTGGTAATGTTCAAATCCCCGTTTATTACGCGTTGGGAGAAAATAATCTTAATTACGCACTGTTTATGGATAATGTTTACTGGCAAAAGTGGGATTTCACCAGAAACTGGTGGCAGGCCAGAATGTACGGTGATCAATTACGCCTGTATTTTATGACGGGCAAAGACTTACCTGATCTGCGCGCCGATTTTATGCAACTTACAGGAACCCCACCGGTTCCACCGCGCAAATCTTTTGGTCTGTGGGTTTCTGAATTTGGCTATGACAACTGGGATGAAATTGACAGCTTAATCGCTGATCTGCGTAGCGATAAATTCCCCTTAGATGGCTTTGTGCTCGATCTTAACTGGTTTGGTGGCATAGCTACTCAGGATGCTTCTAAAAGCAATATGGGACGGCTTAACTGGGATGAGAATCAGGATGAGCAGGATCGGCAAAACTGTCTTCTAGGCGATAAAAAGCAGTGCGGTAAAACGATTACCTATCCTTATTTCTTTTATAATCCATCGGCCAAAATAAAGGCTTACGCAGAGGATGGTATTCGACTCACTGCAATCGAAGAATCTTATCTGGCAAATACGATTGATACCTTTAGCGAAATGCCGTCAGATCTAACAGCCTATAAGCGTAGCAATGGTCACTGCGATCCAGCCAATCAGTTGTTAAACGATACTGTGACCGGTTTTTGGGGTAAAGGGCGCATGATCGACTGGTCTGATCCCATAGCCGGGCAATGGTTGCACGATAACCGTCGCTACCCAAATCTGGTGAAAAAAGGGATTAATGCCCACTGGACCGATCTGGGAGAACCTGAAACGTTTGATGCAGGAGCTTGCTACGAAGGTGTAGAGACCACTGTTGATGGACTCAAGAATCAGCATCCAGATATCCATAATCTGCATAATCTGCTGTGGAACAAGTCGATCTGGGATGGCTATGTATCCAGGCAGGGCGCAATGGATGATTTAGGTATTACCAATCCCCGGCCTTTTATTGTGACCCGTTCAGGAGCTGCGGGAACCCAACGCTATGGCACGGCCATGTGGTCAGGCGATATTGGGTCCAAACTGGAGTTATTAGCCAGCCATGCCAATGCGCAGATGCAAATGTCATTCTCGGGCATTGACTACTATGGCTCGGATGTCGGAGGCTTTCGCCGAGAAGTGATGCCCGGCAATAAGAATATCCCCGGACCTTTTTATACTGCTTATCAGGATGAGTTATTCACGCAATGGTTTGCCAATGCAAGCTGGTTTGATGTGCCTGTGCGTCCTCATACAGACAATGAGTTTAATACTCCCGATGATAATCCTAGCTGTGCCAGCAATATTGGGGGCAGGCAGCCCTCCTGTTATGAAACCGCGCCCGATCATGTGGGGAAAAAGCAGAGTAATCTCGCTAATATCCGCCAACGCTACGAGTTACTGCCTTATTATTATTCACTGGCATATCGGGCCTACCTTGATGGTGAGCCAGTGATTCCTCCTCCCTTGTTCTACTACCAGAACGATCCCAGGCTGAGACTGGTGGGTAATGAAAAGTTAATTGGCCGCGATATTCTTGTTGGCATGGTAGCCAGTCATGGTGAGTACGAACGCGATGTTTATCTACCCGCAGGCGAGTGGGTCAACTATTATTCGCGTGAATGGGTTGATAGTAAAGGGGACACAATCAAAAACATACCCACCTATCGAGATGGTATTTTTCGATTACCTGCTTTTGTCAGGGCAGGCGCGATCTTGCCTCAAATGTATGTGGATGATCACACTAAAGATGCGTATGGGAATAGAACCGATGGCTCCAGGCATGATGAGCTCATCGTAAACGTGTATGCCGACGAAACCCCCTCGATCTTCACGCTGTATGAGGATGATGGTCTGACGCTCGATTATAACGATCAGGGGCGGCCTTTATATGAGTATCGCACAACCCGTATTAGCCAGCAGCAGATAGGCAATATAGTCAACATCACGATTGATCCTGCGATTAACCAGCACGGTATGCAGTCTGTGACAACACCCTATCCAGGTGCAGTCATGAATCGTACAAATATTGTCAAACTGGTGCTCAAGAATGATTACGCAACGGCTGTTACTCTGGATGGCCAGGCATTACTTAAAAAGAATTCTGAGGCAGAATTTAATGCCGCTAGCAGTGGTTGGTATAATGCCGGTGACAATCTGGTGATGGCAAAATCAGACAAGATAGCGGTTGGTTCGCCAAAATCCTTTTACTTTAGACTCGCAGCAATCGATAGCCCAACAACATCAGTCAACTTTATCTGTGATGGTGGATTTACTAACTTTGGTCAAAGCATCTATGTTACGGGGAACCTTGCCGAATTAGGGAGCTGGGATCCAGCTCAGGCAGTCAAGCTCGATCCCAATATTTACTATGATTACATCAACCGTAGCAATACGAGTCTGCCAGGTCCTACAGCTCCAGTATGGACGGGTATTATCGGTAAGCTACCCTCAAACACCGCCATTGAGTGGAAGTGTATACGGCGAGAGGAGGGCGATTCTTATAATAGCAACACCGTTACATGGGAAGCGGGTGCCAACAATAGGATTAATACGACAGCCTATGGTTATGCCGGGCATAGTTATGGCAGGATGTAAGTAGTATTTTTAAACAACCATTATTGCTAATAGGGACGGAATGGGCTGTCATTAGGTGACAGCCCCTTCATCTGTTCAAGGCGGGATAGAATTTCTCGAACGCCGATAACGGCAGGAAGGATTTTGTAAGGTATCAGCGTTAATGCCCTCGTAGTAAGCTGATCAGCTCTCGAAACCGGGTAAGTAGCACTGCCGTAAAAATCAGCAGGCAGCCAAGCACCTGCATCACAGACATGTTTTCCCCGAACCACCCGGCTGCTAGCAATGCAACCCAGACCGGCTCAAGGGTGAGCAATACGGCAGTATGGCTCGCTGGTGCCAGGCCATGTGCCCAAATCTGCAGCACAAACCTGAGGCTGGTTGCCAGCACTACACTTGCTGCAAACCATAGCCAAATCTCCATGTCACTAGGCCAGGCTATGCCTTCGACTACCGATGCCAGTAACAGTAATACAACACCCACTGTACATAATTGAATAGTCGTTAGCGCCAGTGGGTGAATCGATGCAGCAACCCGTGTTGTAACATTGATGAATAACGCCATGGAAACTGCAGAGCCTATAAAAAGATATTCGCCGGCGCCAAAATGAAACTCACTATCGGAGGACAGTAAGTAAAGCCCCGAGAAACCAATGGGCAGTGCAACCCACACCCGAAGTGGTGGGTAATCACGAAAAAACACTGCCATCACCGGAGCCAGCAGAATGCCCAGATTGAATATGAATGCACCCACGCCGAGGTGTTGCGACCAGTATAGGCCTTCAATCCAGAGCGCCATGGTTAAGCTGAACAAAAGGCCAACAGTCAGCGCAGCTTTTAACTGCTGCCTTTGTAATACACGCAATTGCCTTATAGAAAACATCGACAGGATGATGCCGCCCAGCAGGAAGCGAGAACCCATGAATGTCAAAGGCTTGAAACCCTCCAGTGCCTCGCTGGTGAATATCCATCCAGCTCCTGCAATCAGGGTGACAATGATCAGAATCAGATCGGCCTTGTGATACGAATGTGGCAAGAGCTTGTATTCCAGTTGAAAAATATGCGTATACTTTACTCTATCCCTGCTTGAAAAAAAGATAACCACGAAGAGCACGAAGAAATTTTTTACCTATACCTTCTTCGTGTTCTCTGTGTTCTTCGTGGTTAAATCTGCTTCGGCACTTTCCCCAAAGCCTTACAGAGTCCTGATTAGATAGCACTCTTGATCTGGTAACAGGGCTCGTAGTGGGTTCCCGGTAGCTTCATGCGCTGTTGTTTAACGAATGCCTGTAGCAGCGCATCCACTGGTTGCATGATCCCGGGATCACCGGTTAGCTCAAACTTACCTTTCTGCTTAATTTCTTCAATTCCCTGTTGTTTGATATTGCCGGACACGACACCTGAAAAGGCACGGCGAAGGTTAGCTGCGAGCAAGTGTTGGTCCTGATTCTGGGTTAGAGACAGGTTGCGCATGTTTTCATGGGTTGGGATGAACGGCTTCTGGAATGATTCATCAACGGTCAGGTACCAGTTGTAGTAATAGGCATCACCCTGCTGCTTACGAAACTCGCGCACCTGTTGAACACCTTTCTTCATTTCCACTGCCACACGTGCTGGATCGTCGATGATGATCTTGTAACGCTGCTGCGCTTCTATTCCCAGTGTATCCAGGATGAATCGATTGACCTGATTGAAGTAGTCAGTGGCTGATTTAGGGCCGGTCAGGATTAACGGAAATGGTACGTCGGTATTATCCGGATGAGCAAGTATACCGAGCAGGTAGAGGATCTCTTCCATGGTACCCGCTCCACCAGGGAAAACGACAAAGCCATGCCCTAAACGGACGAAAGCTTCCAGTCGCTTTTCGATATCTGGCATGATGACCAGTTTATTGACAATCGGGTTTGGTGATTCAGCCGCGATAATGCCGGGTTCGGTCATGCCGATGTAACGTCCCAGTTCGCTGCGCTGTTTGGCATGGCCAATAGTTGCACCCTTCATTGGTCCCTTCATTGCACCAGGGCCGCAACCGGTGCAGATATCGAGGTTGCGCAGGCCCATCTGGTAGCCTACCTCCTTGGTATAGTCGTATTCCTCTTGACTGATTGAATGCCCACCCCAGCAAACCACCAGATTGGGTTCGAAGTGTGGAATGAACAGATCAGCATTACGCAGGATGTGAAAAATGGCGTTAGTGATATCTTCTGACTGGTTCAAGTCGAAGCGCATTGAATGAACAACGCTGTGGTGGGCGTAGAGCACATCGCGCAATACAGAGAACAGGTGCTCGTTGATACCGGTAATCAATTCGCCATCGACGAATGCTATGGCCGGGGCGTTTTTCAATGACAGCTTGATACCTCGCTGCTTCTGGATCACCTGCAGGGAAAAATCCGGGTAACGCTTGATCAATTCCTGACCATCGTCGAGAGGGCTACCGCAGTTTAATACGGCAAGAGAGCAATTACGGAACACCTCACCAAGCTCACCTTCACTGGCGTGCAGGATATGGCTGACTTCAAACTGAGACAGGCTCTCCATCTGCCCTCTGGGCGAGATCACGGCATCGATAACTTCAAATTTCAACGGATTAATACCAATAGGGTTGTATAAAATGGCGAGTATAACCGATCACGTTATCGCTATAAGTAGCTTATGATGAATTAACGATTTTTCGGTTCAATACATAATGATTGCTGATTCCCTTAAGTTTTAGTCATTTCCATATTTAGAATGTTTTTAGCTCAGATTTTAACTGGTGGTTACAGGGGTTTTACAGGCACGATGGAGCGCCTCGTATGCTGGTCGAGCTGTATTTTCACCTGCTGGGTTATACGCTATTTGAAATGGCGCTGCTATCCTTAGAGTTACCTTTGCAGGTATCATCACAGGCAAACGCTAAGTGACAAATGAAAAATTGAGGTGAGTCAATATGAGTGCTCAGTGCGAAGTAACCACAAAAAAAGCGGCAAATGAACCGATGAGCCTGTTTGAGCGTTATCTCACGCTGTGGGTATTTATCTGTATTGTTGTGGGCATAACACTGGGGCACTGGGTTCCTTCAGTTTTCCATGCTTTGGGAAACCTTGAGATCGCCCAGATCAATCTGCCGGTTGCTGTGCTGATCTGGTTGATGATTATCCCTATGTTGTTGAAGATCGATTTCCATGCGCTCAAAGAGGTCAGACGTTATTGGCGAGGCGTCGGCGTGACGCTATTTATCAACTGGGGGGTGAAGCCCTTTTCTATGGCATTGTTGGGCTGGTTTTTTATTTCGGTGCTGTTTCGCCAATGGCTACCCGCTGAACAAATTGATTCCTATATTGCAGGTTTGATTCTGCTAGCGGCAGCACCCTGTACTGCTATGGTGTTTGTATGGAGTAATCTTTCCAAAGGTGAGCCACATTTCACCCTGACTCAGGTTGCTTTGAATGATGTCATTATGGTGTTCGCATTTGCGCCTATTGTTGGATTGTTACTGGGACTGTCTTCGATTGCGATCCCCTGGGATACACTATTCCTTTCTGTCGTACTGTATATTGTGATTCCATTATTTATCGCGCAGATGATTCGAATATCTTTGCTGAAAAAAGAAGAGGGGCAGCAACGGTTGGAAAAATTGATTCAGTTTCTCGGGCCGATATCACTGCTTTCTTTATTAATTACCCTTGTGCTGCTGTTTGGATTTCAGGGAGAGCAAATCATCCGTCAGCCACTGGTTATTCTGTTGCTGGCGGTGCCGATTACTATTCAGGTATTTTTTAATTCTTCCCTGGCTTATTTATTGAATCGTGCGGTTGGTTCGCCACACTGTGTGGCTGGCCCATCTGCCCTGATCGGTGCCAGTAACTTCTTTGAATTGGCAGTGGCTGCAGCCATCGCATTATTCGGATTTGAGTCTGGTGCGGCATTGGCGACAGTTGTTGGTGTATTGATTGAAGTGCCGGTGATGTTGATCGCGGTGCGCTGGGTGAATCAAACCCGAGGCTGGTATGAGCGATCCTAAGTTCATCATATAGCAAAACAGTAAAATATAAATGATGGCATAACTTTAAACTCCCTAAACTACAAAACTGTGTTTGTTTTGAGCCGTGATTAATTCATCAATCTTCTAAGAAAATTACGTCAATCGTTAGCACAGGTTGATCGATTGCATGCAATTTCGAATACTACAAAGAAAGAGTTGCCCCCAAAGTCTAGTAATAATCAGGTATTCGCTGGGCAAAGAAGTTTCAGCAAGTCAACTACCAATGGTTAATATAAAATTAAATTTGCAGTTTAAATTCATAAATCTGATCGAAAAAGTTTCTTATCGTCTATAAAATAGAGTTTATGAAAATATCTCAGATTGAGATTGTGAATGGTATTAATAAAGGAATTAGGAATCAGTGAAAATATTTAACATTTTCAAGTATATTAAGGATCCACGGGCTAGAGTTGTTGTTGAAGATACTAAACGCCTGGATACAGTAAAACCGAAATTGGGGCAAAAGACCCTAGACTACATCATCTCTGGTAATAATGAGATGGTATTATCAACACTATCAGCCTGTTGCAATAATTCGGAGCTAGAAGCTGCCCAATCATATTTGAGTCATAATTCACCCGCCTGGCCTCGTCGACAATTGTTAGCTCAGGACAGTCCCTACGATGTTGCTTTTGCCAAGCGATATACAGAGGTCCTATCTGCCACTTGTAAGGAATTGCCAGATAGTGCAGCTGGTAGCGCAAAGGTAAACAAACTAGTTCGAGTATTCTTCTCGGAAGCTTTCGAAGGAGTAAAACAACGAAACAATTCATGGCCACCAAAACCTGTAAAGATTAGTGCTAAGGGACTTACTTTACAAACAGCAATAGAAATGACAGAGGCGCTAGGCGGAACGATAGTTGATTTGATTGATGTCCTGTACAACGAGAAAGGACGATATGGATCTATAAATGGCGGTCTATACCGACAGGAAATAGACATCAAGCTGCTAATCGAGCGTTATTCGAAACAAGTTATCGAGGCCGGTCGACGAATTCACGCCACTGCACGATCCAGATTAATACAGGATCTACATTCTTTTAACCTTACGCATACATCGGATTATCTGGATTTTGTTCTGGAACTCGCGGGAGACAGTTCCAAAGAGGTTCGTGAAACGGCTATTTCTGTGATGAGTACATTGGATGCGAATATTCTAGAATCCAGGGCTATGGATCTTCTCAGTAAGGGCACTGTAGCGACTCGAGCTGGCATGGTCGAGTTGCTGGCGAAAGTGGGGACGGAGTCGGCATTGGATGCGCTGCGAGTCCATAAAGAAAAGGAAAAAACCGCGCGAATAGTTGCAGCAATTGAAACCGCATTGACCGTTTATAATCACTCGCAAAGCGATTCGTCAAATAAAGACAATGACAACTCGTATCAGGCGATTGACGGTTCCCTTGTTGAGATACCAGCTCTAGAGCCAGTTCCAGATGGAGAGGCTACCAAATTTGGCGATGATGACCGTAAGCAACTTCTAACAATCATCCATGATGAAAATGAGCGCATTAAAAAGCACAATGAAGAAAATAAACGCCAGGGGTACAAATATGTAGATCAAGGATTGAAAGAAAGCCTTGCCGATCAGGTATTAACTTTTTTCAATAATAACGTGCCGCAAAAGGGGGGGCTTAAACAGCGACTAAATTCCTTCCTGACCTGGGGAGCGGGAAAAAACTGGACGCGTACAGCACTTTCAAAAATGCCGCCAAAGAAAGCTCTGCGCTTAGCCGTAACTGCAGCGAGAACAGCACAAGCAGCGCTTTCACCTTACGCACAAGGACCGTTTATTGAAGTCGTTCGAGATTTCATTAATGGACCAAATGGCGATATACGGCATCTTGAAATTCTGGAGTCGGAGATGGGGGTAGAAACATGGTTTGGCTATGGAGCAGGCAGGCTCACGCGAAAGGTGGGTCCCGGGGATTTTCTACGTAACATTATTCAGGATGACTATGCTTACCTTGAGCCGGAGCTCGACAATGTGCCAGCCAACGCTTTGTGGCCATATCTGGCGCAAAATCTTGATGTGATTGATGAGGCGTTTGGACTGAAGCCACAGAACGGTGTGAAACTCAGTCGAGTAGGTGCTATTCGAGTGCTTTACAGACTCCCTAAGCCGCCAGCGCGGTACTTTGGACAGTTGCTTGAGGCAGCTACGGGTGAGACTAAGAGTGGGAGAGCAGAGGCACGAGCTATGCTCGCAGATGCTCCTGGTGTGGAGCAGCATATACTGGCGTTATTGAATGATTCCCGCCAGGCTGTCCGTGCAGGGGCTGCAGAGTGGATTGCTGCAAGGAAATACGTTGAAGCAATCCCTTCACTCAAGATAAGACTAAAGAAGGAGAAATCAGAGCTCACCAAAGCGGCAATCCTTACGGCACTTGAAACCCTTGGGGAGGACCTGAGCGGATTCGTCGGGCCGAAGGCGCTTCTCGAAGAAGCGGAAGCAGGCCTTAAAAAGGCCAGCCTGGACAAGCTAGACTGGATGAATCTTAATCATTTACCTAAAATGCGCTATCACTCCAACCGACAGGTTCCTGATGACGTACTTAAATGGTGGATCTTCCTGGCGGTGAAGCTAAAACAACCCGGCGGCAATGCACTGTTTGATATCTACCTTAAGCGTCTGAATCCAAAAGATGCGGAGGAATTCTCTGCCTGGGTTCTGGACAGTTGGTATAACTATGATACTGCGCAACCCTCAGAGTTGGAAGGTAACGCCTATGCGAAACAAAACGCGGCTAATCATTATAAAATGATGAAACAGTGGTACAAGGAGTATACAGAGGAACGAGCATATGCGGACCTGAAGCGTGGATTCATGTCCAATTATCTGAATAGCGGCGCGGCCACCAAGGGCCTACTCGCTCTTGCCAGTTACGCGCCAGCTACGATTGCTGCAGATCGAGTACGGTCTTATCTGAAAAACCATGGTTCAAGAACTTCCCAGGCCTCAGCTTTGCTCGAGATGCTTGCAGCCAAGGGCGATCCTGTGTCACTACAGGTGGTTATCTCAGCGGCAACGCGACTGAAACAGAAAGGTGTACAAAAGTTTGCGGGCACATTGATCGAAAAAGTTGCTGCAGCCAAATCCTGGACCATGGATGAACTGGCTGACCGTACAGTTCCCAGCGCCGGACTAGATGATGATGGGGTATTGCGTTTACCTTGTGGCGGCGAGGGAAAAATATATGAGGCAACAATCGGAGACTCTTTCACTTTTGAAATTCGCAACCCTGAAGGTAAAACCATCAAGTCTTTACCGGCAGGTCAAGACGATACGACGAAGGAATCTAAAAAACAATTATCAACTTCTCGACGAGAGCTGAAGCAAGTCATTTCAATGCAGTCGGCACGGCTTTACGAAGCGCTCTGTGCAGAGCGAAGATGGCCGCTTGAAGACTGGAAACGTGACATTATAGAGCACCCCATTATGCGACGACTTGCCGAACGCTGTGTCTGGCTGGGTCTGGATGATGCCGATAAGATTACCCGAGTATTTCGACCAACCGCTGAGGGAGATTACACAGATGCTGCCGATGAAGACGTTGATATTGAGGTATTCTCAACGATTGGACTGGCACATGGGGCACTGATAGATGATGCGGATACACAAGCATGGAAACAACACCTGCAGGACTACGAAGTTAAACCTCTGTTCAAACAGTTCGGTCGTACACTATTGTCGATTGATAAACCCCAGCAATCGATGACCGTCATTGATGATCGTAAAGGTTGGGTCACAGATACTTTCACAATACGCGGTGAAGCTTCAAAGCTCGGTTACGAACGCGGCGAAGCTATGGATGCAGGCTATTTCAATGAGTATAAAAAGAGTTTCCAGAGCGCAGGAATTCTCGCGGTCATAGAATTTTCAGGGAATTGTCTGCCGGAAGAAAACGTACCGGCAGCAATGATCTCACTGAGCTTTGAGAGATATTCGGCAGGAAGACGTACAGGCGGCACTTTAAAGCTCTCGGAAGTTCCGCCCGTGTTGCTATCCGAGTGTTGGAATGATTACCGGTCGATGGTAGCCAAAGCGGCATTCGACGAGAACTGGGAGCAGAAAATGCCATGGATGTAAATGAAGTACAGCGACAACCCGCCGAGACCAGATTCTCTGAAGAGTTGAATCGGTTACGCGAGAATGATAGTGATGCCAAACCAAAGGGATGGTATCTGTCACCGCGTTCGGTTAGAAGCTTCATTCTAGGCAACAAGTCGTTGGGTGTTACGCAAAAGTTTTTCGGAGACGATCCACTCATAGACCGATGCATTGTTTCGTTAATGGGGCACCAGGGTCTGATGCTGGTTGGTGAGCCAGGTACGGCGAAGTCTCTACTTTCCGAACTGCTGGCTGCTGGAATCAGCAATGACTCAAATCTAGTGGTTCAGGGCTCGGCGGGCATTCTAGAAGACCACCTCAGATATGGATGGAACTACGCACTCTTGCTGGCTGAAGGCCCAAGCGAGAAAGCGCTGGTACCATCGCCCGTCTTGAGCGCAATGCGCAGTGGCAAAATCGTCAGGTTGGAAGAGTTAACACGTTGTGCGCCAGAAGTTCAGGACGCAATGATTTCACTGCTGTCCGAGAAGACAATCTCTATACCGGAGTTAGGCCCGGGACAAGAA
The DNA here is from genome assembly GCA_050295575.1 of Gammaproteobacteria bacterium. GTDB lineage: Bacteria > Pseudomonadota > Gammaproteobacteria > JACNJF01. Next base: position 47,059 of record JBNKPX010000008.1, read on the forward strand.
GCACGGGCAACTTCTGGATTTAATGTAATCGGTACTGCTAATCTTAGAGATCGAGGAGTTCACGACATGTCAAGCGCATTGAAGAGACGTTTTAATTTCGAAACGGTTAAACCAATAGCAGATCCCGAATTCGAAAAGTCACTTGTATTGCGTCAGCTAGAGGAACGCATGGCAGAGCATGCCGTGCCAATGAAAGTCGACGAAAACGTCATCAATGTTCTGGTATCAGTTTTTCGTGACCTTCGGACAGGTACTACTGAAGATGGTGCGACCGTGGCAACACCAAACAGCGTGATGTCAACTGCCGAAGCAGTAAATGTTGCACATGCAGCAGCTCTCGACGCACTTTTTCTGGATGGTACGAGAATGTCTGCTTCCCATGTTGCAAGGCAAATACGCGGCGTTGTTTTTAAAGATGACCTCGAAGATGCTCGTCGTTTTCGTTCCTATATCGATCAAATTGCCAGGGTTCGAATGAAACGAAACAAGTCATGGTCAGAGTTCTACAAAGCAGCAAAAAAAGACCTGGATGGATGACCAGTCCCGTCTGGAGTTGTTGCGCGGTACCTTGTTTCAAGAGAAAGCAGGGTTGTACTTCGTACCGATTCGGCATCATTCACCAGCCTGCGCGTGGGCAGTACGGAATCTTATCCGCGAAATCAAACCCCGCCAGATCCTGATAGAAGCGCCAGTCGATCAGCAAAAACTCATCAAGTTAATACTGGACAAAGCTACTGTTCCGCCGGTGGCTGTTGCTGTTTTCGTCGATCGAAAGGAACAACCCAGGTTGGCCGCCTATTATCCTTTTTGTAGCCATTCCCCGGAATATATCGCCCTCCTTGAAGGTCAACAGGCTAAGGCGAAGCTTCAGTTCATCGACCTGCCATCTGCCAGCAAAGCAATGTTGGCAAAATCCGCATCAGACGAAACATTATTTATAGATAAGGAAGAACACTTTGACTCTGGTGATTTCGTTAGCGCAATGTGCCGTAAGATTGGCTGTAGGAATGGTTACGAATTGTGGGATCATCTATTTGAATCCCGGCTTGGAGACCCTGACTGGAGAGGTTTCTTTGGGGATGTAGGCGTGTACTGTGCCTCTCTTAGAGATTCCACATCTGCTGAGACACTCGAAAGAAACAGTGATCTTGCCAGGGAGCAGCATATGGCCAATGCGATCCAGGACGCCTTAAAAAAAGATGGGCCGGTTGTCGTAATCACAGGTGGGTTTCATACACCCGCTCTTATTACTGCGATAGAAAAAGGGAAAAAAACAAGCAAAATTTCCTCGGACTACGCATCGAAGTCTTACCTCATACGATACGGTTTTGAAGCACTTGATGCGCTAAGCGGGTATGCTGCGGGCCTGCCACAGCCCGGTTACTACGATTATTTGTGGAGGCGAGCGATAGATTCAAATGGTGCCCTGCCATGGCGAGAAACTGCTTTAGATCTGATATCCAGCTTTAGCCGAAAACTGCGCGAAGAGGGTCATAGCGTTAGCGTTCCTGCCCAGATTGAGGTTCTGCGAGTAGCTGAGACGCTGGCGACAATGCGCGGAAGACAAGGTGCAGGCCGCCATGATCTGATTGATGCGGTCCAAACCGCTATGGTCAAGGGAGAAATCGGTGTACGAGAGGTCTGGACAGAAAGACTTTTGGACTTTCTGCGAGGCGATGCAATTGGAGACATACCTTCTTCCGCAGGGTCGCCACCGATTGTCGAAGATGCAAGATCTCGAGCAAAAAGCCTGAAAATTGATGTCAGTGACGGTTCGCGTCGGCAGCGTCGACTTGATATCCGAAGAAAACCCTCACATCTGGCTGCCTCGCAGTTCTTTCACGCTATGATGCTCGTAGAATCGGGGTTTGCAGAACGACAAATGGGGCCGGATTTTATTCACGGTATACACACTGAGAGACTGTTCGAGGAATGGTCATATGCCTGGTCACCGATGGTAGAAGGGCGCTTGATTGAGGCCGCGACAGTCGGCGATAGTATCGATAGTGCCTGTATAGGGTTACTGCAAAAACACAAATCACAAATGCGAGCCGCAGGTAAAACTCGTGATATTGTCGGCCTGACCGACCTGTTTGTTCAGGGAGTGCTCGCGGGACTCGGGGTAGAGCTGCATCAATTCCTGGGTGAACTTGCGATAGATATTCAAACGCACGGTGACTTTAATTCAGTTGCGCTAACTTTACGTCGTCTTCACAACATTGCGAGTGCTAAAGGTCCATTAAAGATACCGGTAGATTTATCGCTTGATGAAGTTCGTCAAGCCGCATATAGACGCCTGATCTATCTTTGTGATGATCTCCCAAAAACACCAGAGGAAGCCGCCCAGGGTTGTATAGAATCGTTACGACTCATGATGGACCTTTTACGTGAGCCGGGGGCGCAGGTATTCGACCGGAATCTTTTTGACGAAGCGATAAATCGTGTTGCAGATGCAAGGCCACCACCAATGATACTTGGATCCATATTGGCGATTTCTGTCCTTGCGGATATGAAAAAACCGGAGGATATTTGCCGTGCTTTAGCTGGGAGTTTTTCTGGCACAGTTGATGATGAAATGGATCGTATAGGTATCTTGAGGGGGCTGGTTTACACCGCCCCGGAAATTATCTGGCGCAGCGAGATCGTACTCAAACAGATAGACAGCCTACTGTGTGGACTGACAGATGACCAGTTTCTCGGACTATTACCTCATCTTAGACTTGCATTTACCGAGCTCAATCCGCGTGAAACTGATCGTATAGCAGACTTACTAGCTCGGATGCATGGTGGTCAGACCTCCGAATTCGTTGATCTACACCATGCTCTTTCTGAACAAGATCTGCAACGAGGTTTGGCTCTTGAGCATCAACTGAGAGAGTGCTTGAAGTCGGACGGTTTGGCATCGTGGCTGGAGGAGGGCGCTTGAATAACATAGCAAAGAGACGTTGGCGCCTTGCCCTTGGTCAATATGGCAACGGAAAACTCGGAGTGCCTGGGGGACATGACCAGGAAATCGATCGCGCTTTAGATTTTTTATACGCGCGAGAATACCAAAAACGAGGGGTCAAAAAAGGTCGAGGTCCTGGAAGTCTTGATCCGACGCAGATGAATGCTGTCAACTGGCTGGGTAAGGCTCGAAGCCTTTTTCCTGAAACCGTTTTCGAAGTCTTGCAGGATCATGCTCTAGACCGGTACGGCTTGTCTGATTTGCTAAATGATCCAAAAGCGTTAGATTCACTAGAGCCAAATCAAAACCTGTTAAAGGTGCTCCTGGGTTTCCAGGGGCGTGCGCATCCAGACGTTAAAGAAAAACTACGTGAAATCGCCGAGCAGATAATTCGAGAGATTGTTGAACGGCTACGGACAGAAGTTCAACGGGCATTCTCCGGCCGCAAAAATCGATTTCGTCGTTCCAATGTAGCGTCCGCTGCGAACTTTGACTGGCGTACTACAATCCGGGCAAACCTCAAGAACTATGATCCTGTCCGAGATCGAATAATTGCCGATAAGATTTTCTTCAATGCCAGGGAGCGTCGGCATCTCCCATGGCGGGTGATTCTATGCGTTGATCAATCGGGTTCTATGACCGATAGCATTATTTACTCGGCAGTGATGGCTGCGATTCTGTCCGGGTTGCCAGGTGTGACGGTGAGTATGGTTTTGTTCGATACCTCTGTTGTCGATGTTTCTGATCGCTTGACCGATCCTCTGGAAACCCTGCTATCCGTACAGCTTGGAGGAGGAACCAACATTGGTAGAGCGATGACGTACTGCGAGAACCTTGTCGAGGATGCAGAGCGAACAGTACTCGCGCTGATCAGCGATTTTGGCGAAGGGGCATCACCACGTTCGCTTTATGCATCGGTGGCCCGGCTCGCCGAGCAACGAGTTCAGTTAATTGGAATCGCCGCACTTGATGATGCGGGAGAACCCGTGTATGACAAAATGATTGCCGATCAACTGGCCGATCTTGGAATGAATATTGGAGTGATGACACCAGATAGATTTGCCCAATGGCTGGCCGGGATCATGCAATGACACTCAAGTCTATGGTTGTCAGCCATGACAGCATGGCACTTGAGACATTAACATCAAAAGGCTTGCTCAGGCGTGCGCAAAGGGAGCTAGAGTCGGGCCAGGGAAAACTCGATAGCATCGATGATAACAAGGCCGTCATCATGGTGGGTGAAGAATCAGTCACGATTGATGAAAAAGGCCCGCTGGCATCGTCTTGCACCTGTAAAGCACATGGAGTGTGTCGTCATATACTTGTCGCGATTCTGTTGCTACGAGATCAATTGCCAGATGAAAAAGAAAATGAAACTGGGTCAGAGTCATTTAATGCGTTGACTGAGTTGTGTTCATTGACTGATGAACAAATTATTACATTTGCAGGTGTCGACTGGAGCAAATCGCTTTCGCTAATTAACGAGAACCTGAAATTTAGCATTCATGAAGAAGGGCCCACTCTGTCAGTTAGGATGGTTGAGCTGGACTCTAGCGTTACCTTCATTGCCGGCAATGGACTGAAGGGCGCAGCATTCAAAGGACCGAAATCCCGAAAACGCCTACTGATAACAGTTGCTGCGCTTGTAGTGCGACAGAGGGAAGGCCTGCATGACCCAAAAGCCCCACCGATTGCTACGACTGTCTTTCTTATCAATAGCGATTTCATCGATAAAGCTCAACAAACGATCGAACAGGCTGTTTCTGCAACGTTGTTAAGTCGGTCTGCACTTGGCCAGGACCTCTTTCTAGATCTGGCTATTTCAAGTCGCTGCGAGGCTCTCCCTCGACTTTCAGCCGAGTTGCGAGCCCTTGCAGATCAGTCGCAAAATGCTAGTAAACGGAGTACAGAGTTTGATCCAGCGGCCTTTTTTTTAGCCGCTTCTCGCTCCTATGCGTTGTTGCAGGCACTTCAAAGCAATTCATCAGACCCGCTGTTGACCGGTTCTGTCCGGCGTAAATTCGATAAGGTCGACTCGATGGAAGTATGGCCATTAGCTGTATCACGTTGGCGAAGCAGGACGGGAGCGAGAGGCTTAAGTGCTTACGCTCTAGATCCACAAACATGCGAATGGCGAAGTATCAGTGAAGGCCGCAGCGCTGGCACAGACCTTTCGTTTGACACTTCAACGGCTTACCAAATGTCCGTTTGGGGGGCGGGTACATTAAACGGACTCATGGGACGCCGAGTTCAAATCCCTGAACCTGGAATGGCTAGTGATGGCTCTCTTTCGGCAAAGAGCCAAAAAGGAAGCAGAGTGTTAGAAAAAAAATTGACGCTGGATGAGGTTCTTGAGTCCAGTGCCGCGCATAGAGAATGGAGAACATTGAGGGAAGACCTAAAATTCAGAATGGGATCAGGAATCCGCAGACGTCAAATTTCTCTCCCAGCATTAATAATTCCGACTAGCTTTGGGCAATTCGGTTTTGATGATATGAATCAGTGCTACAGCTATGAGATTGGTGACAGATTTGGCGAATCACTTATATTGAATATTCCGGATGAAGACGATGAAACAGCTGTTCGCCTCTGGAAGATGGGAAAGGAGGTCAAAGCCATGGTCGTCGAATCATCATTGGGCAAGGATGGTCTGGAAGTAAGGCCTGTATCAGTATTGTCACGAAATCACAGTAGTGTCTGCGTCCATAATCTTGACTTTGATGACTGGAAAATTGAAAGCGGCATCAGGAAAATGATCTCGAAATTCAGGGAAAGCGTTGCGAAACCTTTATTAACATCACGGTTAGATGAAATAAACCCCGTTAGTCAGGTTGTCACAGATACGATTGATGAACTAGTCAATCACATAAGCTCACTAGCAGCGAAAAATACAGATCTCCTCCAAAGGCGCCTGGAGATTTGTGGTCTCGTAACGCTTGCAGATGCTCTGGAAAAGGTATCGATATCCACAGATATGCGTTCCGCCTTAAAAGCTGGCTTTTTAGTTAGCGAGATTAGGGCGATGCTCATGATGGTATGAAGGGAGAGTTTTCCATTGAGATATCAAATTTTCTTTCTTTTACTTGTTAAGCCGGTTGATGATATTGATCGCAAGTTTACTATCGGTCGGATAGGTGGCGCTCTTTTCTTGCGTCGTCGTATCGATATTGACCACAGCCTCATCTGCCAATCGACCATGTAGGACAATACTTATCGGGAAGATGAGTTCGAAGTCTTCTTTACAGATGCGCTGGCGAAACTTCACCAGCTCTGTGCTATGGCATGGCAGAGCCCGCTGAAATTCGCTTTGACCACAAAAAGCCTGATAGTACGGATTACGTTTCCATTGCAACGTGACCTTCTCATCGCTGATGACTTTCGAGCTGTTTGAGGATAAGTCAGCTTAGCATCAGTTGAACAGGCTTGTTGGGTGGTGAGATGGACACCTTTAATTTCGAACTAGCGTCACAATGCAGCATAATGACATTGCTATAAAACCAGCATTCATTAGCTGTAACAGAAGCCATCCATCGTGAATAATATTAAATGAATAGCAATAGATTTGACAAAAATTGTTTTTCAAGTCTGCACTATGAATGAGAAAAATATAGTACTTTATAACAAAACATTATTACGTAAATAGTGAGATGATACGCTATGGGCACCCTAAGAATAGGGTTATAAATGCCTGTAATATGCAGAATCTGTATCAAGGGCTGGATCCAAACTCTGGTGGGTCACATTACAACAAATTGACCTACAAGCTGGGGCTGATCACAGCTCAGTAAACACAGTATTGTGCTCGGTGCTGCATCAGAAATGGTCTATCTAATCGAGAGCCTGACCACTAAAGATGATATAGATCACTGCGCCCGTCTTTTTGCAGTAATGGGTTGAAGATTTAGAACAAAAGTGAAAGATAGAAGTTGTTACCAGAGATAGAGTCCCTCTGGTAACAACTGAGTGAAATCTGCAAAGTATTGCTTTCTATATGCTCTGCAGATTCAATATTGAGCTTAGCTGCGACGTAGTCGACCTAGTCCCAAAAAACCAAGACCTGTTAACATGAGCAGAATAATTCCAGGTTCTGGGACCTGCTCAGTGGGAGGCTCATTGGTCCAGTTTGCGATGTGGATTTGACCGTTACCGATATAGGAATTAGCAACCAGAGTACCGTTCAGATCGTTAGAAGTATTAAGTGCTGCCTCAACTGCCAGTATTGAACCGAACCATTGAGTTGAGCCGAGATTGATGCTATCTGCATCAGAAAAATTCCACAGGATATTCGCAGCATTGTCATGACTGAACCCACCATTGAGGTTGATACCGCCAGCACTGCTTAGAATGTCACCAGACACATTGATTACCACCTTGTCCGCTGCGCCAAAATCCAGGTCCCAGTTACTGTTTTGAGCAAAAAGGTCGCTGCCATCAAGGTTGAAGATGGCTAGATCGGTAGCGACACCAGAGTAAGTAAACTTTTTGGCGGAAAGATCAACACTGCCATTGGTGGAAAGACCGCTGTAATAGAGTGAGTCGTTGCTAAGCTCATTAAACAGGTCGGCCGCTTTAGTATCTAAGCCGGATACGGCTTTCAGACAGGCGCCACTTAAACCGTTGCCGTTACAGTTGATATTGTTAAGATTGTTACTGCCACCATAAGCAAGATAACCAGCTTGTATGGTCACTTGATTGGCGTTCAGGTCACCAGCTACTTCCAGAGCATCTGCAGAAAGTGATTTAGATAAATCAGCACCAAATTCTGGATTCTGGCCAAAAAGATCACCGCCAATAAACGCAGATCCATGGATATGGCCGCTACCACCGGAAGGTGAGAAGTCGTCAAATAAAACCATATTGTAATCTTGAATGGCGCTGGCTGAAGCAAGGCTAGTGCAGCCAGTAATGGCTAATGCGGCAAAGAGCCGAGAAAAATAAAGCATGTCAATTTCCTTTACACTTAGTTAAAAAAATCTTTACGGCCAGCAAGTTGTAGGGATGGATCTACTGATAAAGCAGCAGGCTATTGCTACTTTTTGACATGATAGAGCCTTTATATACAGGCCATTCCTTACTACTTGATGACGAAATTCAGTATATGGCAAGAGATTTGTAAGATTCGATGCTTAATATCTCCGCAGCACGCTTTTTGAAAGCAAAATGTATACCTAACTGATAATAGTTAGAAAAAACAGTGGATTGGTTTCTAAGGAAGGTTTCTGTCGGAGCTAATGTGTAAATATTCTTGACAGTCAATATGAAGGTTGTTTTTAGATGGTTATATTTCCTTGATGCATGTAAGGCGTTACTGAATGGTAACGCTTCATGGTTTCAGGTTCCGATATGGTAACCAAATTAAATAAATCGCTGGTTTATCGTATGCAATCAATCTTCGAAAAATGAGGTAGATGCTGACTAGCAGATATAAATAAAGTGTAATGTTGTCCCGTGGCGCGAAAATTGCTCAGGGTTATAGGTAAAAGTAATTTTAAAATATGAATAATCAATTAATCGATCAATGCGGGCGGCATATTAATTATCTGCGGCTTTCAGTGACAGACCGTTGTGATCTGCGTTGCAAATACTGTATGCCCAAAGGCTTCAGGGATTTTTCTGAGCCCCGGGAGTGGTTGACTTTTGATGAGATAGAAAAAACGGTGTCATTGTTTGCACAGGCAGGTATTGAGCATCTACGTATTACCGGGGGAGAACCTCTGGTGCGTGAAAACATCGATCAACTCATTCAACGCCTCTCCATTATTCCAGGAATAAAGGATTTGTCTTTATCGACCAACGCGGTACGTCTTGAAAAATATGCCGAAAAATTGATACAGGCGGGTGTACAACGATTGAATGTCAGTCTCGATTCACTGGATGAACATCGCTATGCAGAGATCACTGGTGGTGGAAAATTAAGCAAGGTTTTAAATGGGCTGCAACAGGCGAAACAGTTGGGTCTGGGCCCGATCAAAATTAATTGTGTGTTAATG
>JBNKPX010000009.1:0-54133 GCA_050295575.1 Gammaproteobacteria bacterium
TCTCACCTGGGCTTCGATTAGATTAGATTTTAATCGAAACTACTTTGCTCTTTTAACTGGTCGGGGTGAGAGGATTTACTCGGGCTGTCCGTGCCCTCGCCCCTACGGGGTTCGCTGCGCTCATGCGAAAATCGTTCCTGACGATTTTGTGAACCTCTTATCGGTTCAACTCCTCTCACCTGGGCTTCGATTAGATTAGATTTTAATCGAAACTACTTTGCTCTTTTAACTGGTCGGGGTGAGAGGATTTGAACCTCCGGCCCCTGCCTCCCGAAGACAGTGCTCTACCAGGCTGAGCTACACCCCGTTTTTTTCGTTTTATTTCAACTGAATTTTATCAAATAGACCATTATTTTGCTTAGCTATTTTTCAGGCTCAGCCCTGCTTATACTTAATTCATCCAGCGTTCTCGACTTGAATTCACGTCGGTATAACAACCAGACAATCAATCCACTCATGCCAATGAATATCCAGGGGTTTATAAACCATCCAAGAACGCTGAGACTGAAGTAATAGGTTCTTAATCCTGAATTAAAGTTATTGGCTGCCAGCGATAACATACGGGCATTGCGTTTAGCGAATGAGATTCGAGCCTGGTCGGAGATATTGTCGGCTGGCATGGGTGAGCCACCAATCATAATTGATGCAAAACCGTATTGACGCAGGCTCCAGGTGAACTTGAAGAATGCATAACTGAAGATAATCACCAGTAACAGTAACTTCATCTCCCATTCATCGGTAGTTGAATTACTGGCAAAAGGAATATCAGATATCACATTAATGGCTTGTTCGGTAGAACCTAGAACGGTTACCAGTCCAGCCAGAATCAGTATGGTAGTGGATGCAAAAAAAGCGACGGTACGTTCAAGATTAGCGATGGTACTGGTATCTGTCATGCGTACGTCCCGCTCAAGCATGCGTTCCATCCATTCAACACGATAGAAGGCCATGGCGCTGGCCAAACAGTGAGTATTTTTTGCTGCACGCCTGGCATACATTGAGTAGCCTCGGAAGCATAAAAAAAACCAGATAACGGCTGCCAGATTAAGCCAATTCATCTGGAGAAAAACCCATAATGCATTCATTGATAGAATTAAAACAGAAGTTTGTAAGTCGTTAATCTATCAGACTTTAGAATGATATGCCTAACCATCCCGTAATATTTTAGAAATCACATCAGCAGTAACAGGCCTGCTAAAGAAATAGCCCTGATATTCATCACAGCCTAATTCTTTCAGATGATTGAGTTGCCGTTCATTCTCTACACCTTCGGCCACAATGTTTAAATCCAGGCTATTGCCCAGCGAGATGATAGCTCTGATGATGGCGGCATCATCTTCATTATTAGCAATGTCTCGGACAAAGGAGCGATCAATCTTCAGGTGTTGTATAGGTAAGCGTTTCAGGTTGCTTAGAGAAGAGTAACCTGTGCCAAAGTCATCAATCGATATACTCAGGCCTAACGTGCGCAACTCAGTTAACACGGATACGGTTTTATTTATATCTGATATCAACATACTTTCAGTTATTTCAAGGTCAAGCAGTTCAGCTGGCAACTCACATGCCTGTATGGAGTTTTTCACCATATCCTGTAATTCATCTGACTGAAACTGGCGCATCGACAGGTTTACCGATAAACGCAGTTGATGTTCAGGACTTTCGCATAGCCATTCTTTGGCCTGACTACAGGCTGTTTTCATTACCCATTCTCCCAACGGAATGATCAACCCGGTATCTTCAGCGATAGAGATAAATTCTTCTGGCGAAATGACGCCATATTCAGCGTGCTCCCAACGTACCAGTGCTTCAACGCCACACATCTTTCCACTCTGTAGATCGACCTTTGGTTGATATAGTAAAAAAAACTCTTCTCTTTCAATCGCTGCGCGTAGTGCATGTTCCAGTTCAAGTCGACGATTACTGGATTCATTCATCACCGAATCAAAGAAACAGTATTGGTTGCGCCCTGCTTCCTTGGCCTGATACATCGCTATATCAGCACTCCTGGTCAGGGTTTCTACATCGTCTCCATCATCAGGGTAAATACTGATGCCTATACTGGCACCAACATAGGCCTTGTTGTCTCCAAGATGTACTACCTCAGCAACCTGTTCGATAATTTTATCGGCAACTATGGAAACTACCTCACTATCGATGTATTCCATCACTACGACAAACTCATCCCCGCCCTGGCGTGCTACCAGATCCGCCTGCCTGACGCAGTTTTTTAAGCGAAGAGAAATTTCCTGTAACAATATATCGCCCATCGAGTGTCCAAGCGTGTCATTGACATATTTGAAACGGTCCAGATCAATAAAAAGTAAAGCCAGCTTCCTTTCTTCTCTAGAATGTTGACCTATTTTCAAATCCAGTAAGACATTCAGCATAGAGCGATTGGGTAAGTTGGTCAGAGGGTCGTGATAGGCCAGTCTTTCCAGCTTTCTTTCAGTTTCCTTAAGCTCTGTGATATCAGAAAAAATACTCACATATTGGGTCACGGTTCCTTCATTGTTGGTGACTGAATTGATACTCATCCATTTAGGCTGAACCGTTCCATCCTTACGCTTTTCCCATATCTCACCACTCCAGAATCCATTGTAAGTCAGTTGTAATTGCATACTTTCGAAAAACGAATTCTCATGCTGCATCGACTTCATGATATCGGGCGTTTCTCCAATCACTTCTTCACGCGTCCAGCCCGTAATACGCGTAAAAGCCTCATTCACCTCGACGATGATCTGGTCAGCATCGGTGACCATGATGCCTTCTCGAGTGTTTTCAAATATCTTGCCAAACAGGTGCAGCTTTTCATTAGCCATTTTATGCAGACTAATTTCTTCCTGTAACTGCTGGTTGACCGAGGTTAACTCTCTGGTGCGTACGTTTACTCGGTCCTCCAGTTCGAGTTTGTTTTTAAGTAAATGTTGCTCAACCTCTTTTTGACCTCGAATGTCGCGGATGATGCCAGAAAAATAATGCTCATCTCCAACCTGAAACTCACTTACCGAAATATGCACAGGTATTAGCCAACCATCCTTATGCCTGGCCATTAATTCACGTCCTGAACCTATCACTGTTCGCGGACCACCATTCAGATAATCTTTAATATAATGATCATGCTTTTCATTATGTGGAGGAGAGACAAGAATTTTTACGTTTTGACCATTCAACTCTTCGTGGGTATAACCCAGCAGATTTTCGACCGCTGGATTGGTCGAGTCGATGACTCCCTCGTCATTCATAATAACAATACAGTCAACTGCAGAATCCATAACAGCAGACAGGCGCTTTTCACGCTCAGCCAGCTTATAAGTTTGATGAGTCATACGAGCAGTCATGGAATTAAAGGCACGAGCCAGGGTCCCCAGCTCATCATGTTGTTTTTCTATACCATCAAGATGAACTACCCCTGACTGGTAATTTTCTACTTTGTGGGTAATGGTTTCCAGTGGACGTATCAATTGGCGGGTAAATAGAAGAATGGAAATCACCCCTGTAAACAATAAGACCAAAGTCAGTATAACACTGTGATTGCGTATTCGATTGATTGCAGCCAGTGCTTCAGAAGTAGGTACCTTGAGAATCAGTAATAGATTTTTATCCTGGCTAGTAAAGCCGGATAATTTTAGTGGCAAAAGACTGGCGATAAGAATACGGCTGTCATTAACGATAATCTTCGAAGCCTGGCCTTCCCTGCTAGTAAGGATTAAATCACGAATATTAGCCAACTCTGGCATCTCCTGTGCCAGTTGATAGCGGGTACCATATTCAAAACTGAATGTTTTACTCCGGTCAGGGTGTATCAGAAAATCATTACTGCCATTGACCAGATAAATCACTGAAGGTGATTTAACCAGTCCCTCCAGTTCGTCCAATATCGGTCCAACATCCACATTGATTATCACCATACCGAACAGACGACCATTTGCTGGATCATGTATTGGAGTAGCCAGCCTCATGGTACGAGTAACGGGTTGACTGATTTGACCATGTTCACGATTTAAATTGATTTGTGAGAGATACACCTCACCGGCTGAGAGCATGATAGCCTCCTGAAAATAGTCTCTATGTCCCTTTTCCTGTAGCTCATTATGAGGAACAGCAATGATATCTGTCCCACTTCGATCAACACGGACCAGCTCTTTACCATTGTTGGCAATGCCTATAAAGCGTATCTGAAAATAATTCTTATGGGTTAAAAGGATACTCCTAAAAATACTTGTCAGACGAGCTTCCCACTCCTTAGTTGAGCTGTCATCAACGGGATCAATTCCACCAGCATCGGTAGCACGTATAATACCGCTTATCGGAGGGATCGAGGATATTAACAATACGTCCTCGACTATCGATTTAATATTGGTATTGATGCTCTGATGATATTGCTGGCTTTGCATACCCAGAATCGATAGCTCTCGTTGTAACAAGGTAGCGCTGTTCTGGCGGTAAATGAGAGAACTAACTAGCGTCACTATCACCAGAAGTAACAGTGAAAAAAACAGGATGACTCTAAAAGAGATACGTAAATTAGATAGCATGGATTAGATGCTCAGTACTTCTCGACCAATAAATTTTAAAATCACAGGTACTCAGTATAGAAGACTATAGCTATTTAGCCTGAAGACTTTCGCACCTTTTTTTGTACTGATGAACAGTTATTAATGCCATAATTGATCAGTGATAAATTTTCGTTAAAAAAAACAGCCTTATGAAAAAAATATGCGTAAAAGCAATGGTTTCCGGCCGAGTTCAGGGGGTATTTTTTCGTCAGTCTACCCGGCAGCAAGCACAAAAACTGGGTATTACGGGGCATGCGATTAATCTAAGCGATGGACGAGTTGAGGTTCTCGCCTGTGGTAGCGAAGACAGCATCAATCAATTACTGACATGGTTAGATCACGGACCAGAGATGGCAATGGTAACAAAAGTTGAATCACAGGAAATTCAAACAGCAGCTCCTGGCACATTTATTACTGGCTAATCAGCCTAACTGGCCATCCTAACAGTCGGAAGTCGTAGTAAGCTAAGTGTTACTACCTGTGGCGGATATGAATCAACCGGAGTCATACTCCGGTTGATTATTTAAACAAACCGGTCATTTACCTCAAAGTACAGAACCTGGTTTGACTATGCCTGTCCCCATGCTTAGTCAATTGCCAGATCAGCTGTATTATCACCGATCTTGAATACTCGCTTGATTGTTTTCTGAAATAGCGGTGCGATTAATACCAGTATGGTGATGATCATAATGCTCAGGGTAATTGGACGATCCCACAGAAAACTCAGGCTATCATCATTAATCAGTAAAGCACGCCTTAGATTATCTTCCATCATACCTCCCAATATAAAACCGAGTAATAAAGGAGCCATTGGGAAGGTTAATAGACGCAGGAAGATTGCAAGTGTACATACAGCAGCCATAATGATCACATCCATGGCATTAAAAGACACCAGATAAACCCCAGTTATTGAAAATAACAGGATCATTGGAACCAGTATCGGGCGCGGAATAATCAGAATGCGAGATAGATAGTGTATCAATGGCAGGTTCAAAATGAGCAATACAACATTGCCAACATACATAGAGATAATCACAGACCAGAATACATCAGGGTGATCAACAAACAGACGAGGACCAGGTTGGATACCATATGAGATCAATGCCCCCAGCATAATGGCCGTTGTACCAGATCCCGGAATACCCAGCGTTAACAGCGGGACAAAAGAACCCGAAGATGCTGCATTATTAGCAGCTTCAGGAGCCGCCAGACCACGTAATGAACCAAAACCAAACTTTGGCCTTGTCTTCTTTTCTGGCCAGGTCCCTGTCGACACCATAAGCCAGAAATGCGGCTATGGTCGCACCAGCACCCGGCAGTACTCCAATCAGAACCAGTACCGATGAACGCCCGGGATTCACCATTTTCAAGCGCACGAGCATTGTCTCCTCCCACTCTTTTCTTTCCTATACGCTCAGGAATAGGATGAGAAAAACGAATTCCATCGCGATCACCCACGACAATAAAACGAGCATCTGTATTTTTACGGATTTGCTCAGCAATGAATTGAACCATATCCACATTGCGTTCAGCCTGTCCCTGTCTGATTTGAGGTAGGTTAGAAACGATATTGGATAACTGTAAAGCTTGATCACCGATACGTTGTTCCAGTTCAACCTGTATATAACTCATGGTGATCGAGCCAGTGACGCCCGCCTGGATTAGAACCACTGTAGCAAATGCCAGCATTAAACGTGTTTGCAGATTGAGCCGAACAAGAGGGGGAAGAGAAAATAGCCATCATTCACCTGAAAACAGTTCATAGATTTTTGCAGGCAAGTATCACCCTGAGCGTGATACTTGTCCAATACAGGCTATATTTAAGGCCATTCAGAGTTTCAGAAAAGTACTTTACTGGTCCTCTTTCCTGCGTCGCATCTGTGTTTCAATAGAAGACTGCCAATCAGTGATGTCATCTTCATAGTCGGCCAGTTTTTCTTCCAGCTCGATGATACGTTCAATTGCGGCTTTGATAGTTGCTGCATCAGATCCATGAGCATTTGCATATAGTAGTTTTAATTTATAAATCAGGTCACTCATCATCATGCCTCTGTCTACCTGTAGAATTGCTTAAAACCGTTTATTCTCCTATGAGTTTAGCTGATTAAGACCTGTTTATATCGAAAAAATATATTAAGGAACCTCTAATCCGGCAGCACAAACCCTGAAGTACATAGCTTCAGGGCTCACAGAGACATCAGCGCAGCCCCAGAAATTATCAGGAATAAGCAGTTTTTCCTGAGCCTGTTAACACGTGTTAACAGGCTCAGGGCAAATCAGATTTCCGTCAAGGACTGTTCGATGATATCCAGTCCTTCATTGAGCTGCTCATCCGAGATCGTCAAAGGCGAGAGTAATCTAATGGTATTAGCGTAATACCCACAGGAGAGCAATATCAATCCATGCTCTAAGGCTTTAGTGGTCATAGCCCTGGTAGCATCGGCATCGGGTTTATTAGAACCACGCTCAGTAACCATTTCGAAGGCTACCATGGCTCCTAATCCACGTATATCGCCTATAGCTGCGGTATCACTGCGCGATTTCATCTTATCCAATCGCTCAATCACCCTTGCACCAATTTCATTAGCACGTGAGCAAAGGTCATCCTGTTCGATAATATCCAGTACGGCATGCGCTGCAGCACAGCCTATCGGGCTACCACCATAGGTACCACCCAGTCCACCAGGTGTTGGTGAATCCATAATCTCAGCCTTACCGATTACCCCAGAAAGTGGGTATCCACCCGCAAGTGCTTTAGCTACTGTGATCAGGTCTGGTTCAATATCATAATGCTCGGTAGCAAACACCTTACCTGTACGAGCAAAACCGGTTTGAACTTCATCACAAATCATCAGAATGCCATGCTCGTCGCATAGCGCACGTATTGCTTGCATAAAGTCTTTAGGCGCGGGATAGAAACCACCCTCGCCCTGCACCGGCTCGACGATTATCGCGGCCACATCGCTGGGTTCAATATCGCACTTAAGTAAGCGTTGAAGATGCGCCAGGCTGTCTTCAGTGGTCATGCCATGATGCTCGATTGGAAATGGCGCGTGATATACCCCGGAAGGAGATGGACCAAAACCAGTGCTATAGGGGGCAACCTTACCAGTCAGGCCCATTGTTAGCATCGTGCGCCCGTGAAATCCACCACTGAAGGCAATAACGCCTGAGCGCTTGGTGTAATGACGTGCAATTTTGACCGCGTTCTCAACCGCTTCTGCACCCGTGGTCATGAGTATAGTTTTGGCGTTGTTTATCGGTGCTTTGTCATTCAGGCGTTCAGCCAGTGCAATATAGGCCTCATAAGGAACCACCTGAAAAGCAGTATGCGAGAAACATTCATTCTGTTTGGCTACGGCTTCCACCAGTTTCGGGTTGCAATGCCCTGTATTACACACCGCAATACCGGCCGCAAAATCGAGGTAACGATTACCATCGGCATCCCATATTTCTGAATTTTTCGCCTTTACCGCAAATATAGAAGTAGCATTAGCCACACCACGCGGGACGGCAGCAATTCTACGTTTTAACAACTCGGCATTTGACATGGTTAACTGACTCCTGGCTATAGGTAGGGGTATGGATGCCCCAAAACACGATCTTTTAGTATATGAGTTATCTTACGAAGCTAACATTTGGCGACGAAAACAACTCTAGATATTCGTCAAATAAATCGATAGCTATCGTTTAGTAAAATCTACAATCGTTTAAAATACAATGCAAGTTATATTTAATTTATTAAACACATTGATTTCCTGCGGTGCACTTTAGGAATCAAACAATATGGGTTTATATTGATTTTCAGAAAAAATAATTGTTTAATTATTTAAACATTTTAAAGATTATGCACAGGTGAAGATTTGGATATAGATGTTGGCAAACGCCTGAAAGAAATCCGCAAAGCGCATGGCCTATCGCAAAGGCAACTGGCAGAACGCACCGATGTAACCAATGGTGCAATCTCGATGATTGAAAAAAATGCTACCAGCCCTTCGGTATCCTCATTAAAAAAGGTGCTCGCTGGATTTCCAATGAGCCTGTCTGAATTCTTTAGCGTAGAAGATGCTGAAGAGGAAAAGTATTTCTTTAAGGCCCATGAGCTCAAAGAGCTTAGTCCTGCTGAAATTAACCGTATCGGCCTACCTGGAAATATGCATCAGGCTTCATTTAAACAGGTCGGTGATGCCAGCAACCACAGCCTTCAGATATTATATGAATGCTATCCATCAGGAGCAGATACTGGCGAAGAGATGCTGACGCACGATGCAGAGGAAGGCGGGATCATTATTTCAGGAGAAATCGAGGTAACAGTCAACGATAAGGTGCAAATATTGAAAGCCGGTGACGCATACTTATTCGACAGCCGACACCAGCATAGATTTAGAAACCTATCTAAAGCGGACTGTATCTTGGTAAGTGCCTGTACCCCACCCTCCTTCTAACGACTAAAAATCTGCGTTCTAAAAACGCAGATTGCTCGCAACTACAAACAGCTTTATCAGAGGCTTTTGTTAGTGAACAAACCTATACTTCGGTCCTATGTGCTGGACAAATGCAGGTTAAGAAACCTGTAAAATGGTGCAGTATGGGCCAATGCTCATTGTCAAATGGTACATAACGCTCCACTTTTTATGTAAATTTGAATCAAATATCATGTTTAAATGTGACAACTAGCGGAAATAGTTGTCATATTGGATCTGATTAATACACTATTGCCCGCAGCCGTAGCGAACAATCAAACGATAAGCAATTGATATTGTTAGGAATAATTTCGCAGTGAGAACGCAATAAGCAAAATTAACGAATAAATCCCGGTACTTCCCTGAATTATTCGGGTATATATTGCTGAATAAACTAAAGCTTGAACTAAGAGCATCGAGAAATGAGAGTTTTATATGCTGAATAACCAGCCTTCTACCCAGCAAAACCAGTTAATTGATCGCTACGGTAGAAAAATCGATTACATCCGGCTTTCGGTGACCGATCGTTGTGACCTGCGCTGCCAGTACTGCATGTCAGAGAATATGCAATTCGTGCCGCGTACTCAATTGCTGACACTGGAAGAGATTCACTATATTGCGCAGACCTATGTTGAACTAGGCGTAAAGAATATTAGAATCACCGGTGGTGAGCCACTGGTAAGAAGCAATATCATCTCGCTGTTTCAAAATCTGGGTCAGCTTGATGGCCTGGATGATCTTACCCTGACCACAAATGGATCTCAGCTAAGCCGATTTTCATCTGAGCTAAAAGATGCCGGCGTTACCCGCATCAATGTCAGTCTGGATACACTAAACCCTGATCTATTTTCTGAAATCACCCGTGTCGGCAAGATCGAGAAAACGCTGGATGGCATACAGTCAGCCATTGATCAGGATTTTAATAAGGTCAAAATCAATAGCGTTATCCTGAAAGATCGTAATCATCATGAAGTGAAAGACCTGCTCAATTATGCACTCGAACGCAAAATTGATATCAGCTTTATAGAAAACATGCCGCTGGGTATCACCGGAGAGCATAGCCACAGTGGCACCTATTACTCCAGTGACGAGATTATCGAAGACCTTTCGTCTGATTTTGAATTAATCCCCACGACCGAAACCACCGCTGGACCAGCCCGCTATTTTCGTATCAATGACTACCCTGATACTCGAGTGGGATTCATCTCACCGCATAGCCATAACTTTTGTGACAGCTGTAATCGTGTACGCCTGACTGCTGAAGGCCTGTTGCTGTTATGTCTGGGACAGGAACACTCTATGGACTTAAAGCAGGTCATAAGAGCCCACCCCGGTGATAGAGATGCTCTAAAGAATGCCATTATCGAATCATTGGATATCAAACCCAAAGGTCATGATTTCAATATCCAGTCGAATGAAATTTTACTTCGCCATATGAATATGACCGGTGGATAAGACATGAATCAAACCGCCATGTTGACACCTCACTATCAACCAGAACTTAGTAATGCCGGATTACATAGCACCAATAAAGTTATTGGATTAAATGAATTCAACGAACAGGTAAGCGGTAATATTGCGGTCGAGCGCGCCTTAACCGTTTATCTGGATAAACGCGAGATTGTCACCCTGATGACACTCGGCAATTATCCCGAGTTACTGATTCTTGGCTGGTTACATAATCAACGCATCATCAGCGACATAGAACAGATCAAATCAATCCAGGTCGACTGGGAAACCGAATCCGTTGCCATCGTCACCCACCATGGTGTAAACAGTCTGGATGAAAAGCTCAAACACAAAACAGTCACCACTGGCTGTGGACAGGGCACCATGTACGGCAATCTGATGCAAGAACTGGATAATATCCAGCTTTCAAAGGTCCAGATCAGACAATCCATGATCTACAGTCTACTTAACAACTTAAATGAACATAACGAAATCTATAAAAGTGCCGGAGCTGTACACGGCTGTGCCTTATGTAAGCAGGATCAAAGCGAAATATTCATCGAAGATGTCGGAAGACATAATGCAGTAGATGCCATAGCGGGATATATGTGGCTGAATCGTATACCCGCACATGACAAGGTATTTTACACCACGGGTCGTCTCACCTCAGAGATGGTGATCAAAGTTGCATTAATGGGTATACCTGTATTGCTATCGCGTTCAGGCGCTACCCAGATGGGACTGGATATTGCCAGAAAAATGGGCGTTATACTCATCGCACGGGCCAAGGGCAAACATTTCATCGTCTACAATGGCCATTCAAGTATTGATTTCGATGCCATTCCACAACGCCCCGGCGCTTCGCAAAAAAAAGCATTAGAGTAATTCAGTTACACGCCAATATATGGAAAATCATTTTGATGTTTTCATGAATGTTTAGCAGGTATCTGACTACCTGCATATAACGGACTGTTATAATCGATTAAGTATCTCAGGACGTGATGATCCACTACTGTATAGAATTGTACTCGGGTATTCAGAATCCCTGGGCAATAAAGCATTGTTCACCTACACTCCAACCGGCACAGGCTCAGGCCTCTCATTACTCTAGTCACGCAAGGTTTGTAGCTACTGTATGCACTGGGAGCCAGAAAATAAAAGTGACCATCGTCACCCGTCCCTGATCTACCAGCACTCTAGACGCAACGACTGGATATTGATCAGAGTCTTCAAACGTGGACAGAGCTTTAATCATGCACAGCGCCCTGTATGAACAGTACCTCAAACAGCACTCTTCCACCTACAGGGTTGCAGCTTCCAAACTCGTATTTGGTAATAGCAATGTAAACTCGTCGCCGCCATAGCGAGCAGATCTAAGCCGTAGAACAGGCGACGAAACTATAGTTTCACTGCCAGAGGCCAGATTTTTTCAAGATACCGTAGAGCATTTACTACAATCGTGTAACGCTGCAGGATACGCATTGGTTGGATCAATTCAGCAAAGAAGTCTTTCATTTGAATGAAACTTAGCCATACATACACTAAAATCAAGTTAGCATCAGAATATTAGAAGAGTGTTGACTTTTGTACATCGTGTGAAAATTGTGATGATCAGAGTTTTCGCATACCGAGTCGTTTGCGCGCTAAAGCGCTTTCCAATGACTACATCTGAATAGCTATGAGTAATAAGCCAGGTCAGTAAATTGAATAGCGGCAATACAGTTAATAATAATGGCGCATTTTTAGAGAATGCTGCACTACGCTGGTTGAAAGCTAAGGGTCTAAAAGTAGTCGCCAAAAATTATCTAAGCCGGGCGGGTAAAATTGACCTGATCATGCTGGATGGTCAAACTTTATGTTTTATAGATGTTGAATACCGAGTAAACCAGGATTTTAATAGTGCTGAGTATGGCGTACCCTCATCAAAGCAGCAGGAAATCATCCAGACTGCAGCAAGCTTTATTAACCATCAAAATAAATATCTCAAATACTCGCGGCGCTTTGACGTGTTGATTGTCGAGCCAGATATTGCATCCTCCTTTAAGATGAGCTGGATCAAGAATGAATTCAGCGCCGACCTATCTCAGGGAAAATGAGTATAGATTACTACATACTATTAGGATTGTAGTTTTCGGCTTTTAAAATGCTTATTTTTAGTTAGCAGTATCAACAACCCTCTAATGTGGTGAAAAGTTATGAGAAAATTTATTCTTCTATCACTCTCAAAGGCCATCCAATCATTCCTGGCCTGACCCTTTGCATTGGAAGCTGTTCAACAAAAGTGGGCCGGCCCCGTAATACAGAGTTTCAGGCTGGAAAGGCGGGATTATGCCTTCCAGTAATGAGTTTTATGGTTTATTTATAGCTCTATGCAACCGCCTTCAGTAAGCAGGTTGCTCAATCACCGGTAATGGTTCATGTTTGATTGCCGCTTCGAAAGAAGCCAGACGTTTGTAAATTGATAACAACTCGATAATCGTTGTCCACGAATTCACCAGATATTGAAATGAATTACTCACCCGGGTAAACGCAGTTAAAATTTGCTGCAAGATGCCTAAGGTAATCGCGCCAGCGGCGATAGTTGGTACGAGTATCAGGTATGCAAAGACATTATCAGCCTGAATATAAAGCATTCGAGCAACGTTAAAATACATATAGTGAAAATAAATTCTGAAGTAATTTTTACGTACATTTTCGAACAATTCGTTTAACGTTGGCGGTTGAGCTCGATATTCGTCATCTTCACCGTATACCAGTTCTTTTCGATACGCAGCTTCAACACGTTGATTCTTAAAATATAGTCCAGGTAACTTTATTCCAACTATAGCTAGTAAACCAGTTCCAAAAATCGACCATGCCAGTGCCGCGAAAAAAAGTGGATGAAGGATCTCTCCAACTACAGGTAGTTCGGTTACGTACTTTGAAAGACCCCATAACACTGGTAAAAAGGCAAACAAAGTCATTACGGCATCAACAATCGAAACACCTAAATTTTCCATGATCTCGGCAAAACGCATGGTGTCTTCCTGAATACGTTGAGATGCACCTTCGATATTTCTGACTGTTGACCATTGGGAGGTATAATAATCATTCATAGCGGTGCGCCAGCGGAAAACAAAGTGGCTAACAAAAAACTTGGTCATTACATAGACAAACATAGAGACCAAAGCAATTTCAGCAAAGGTGAGTGTCAAATCATATAACCCATGAGTATCCGATGCTATTGATTCTGCTGATTTAGTTATCGGGTTTTCACCAACCGCTTTAGTAGCTGAAGTGCCCAAGGCATTTTGCACAAGATCGAAAAATGGCCGACGCCAGTTATTAAGAGCTACATCTATCTGAACTGAAAAATAAGTAGAAAATAAAATTAGACTTGAACCTATAATCGACCACCATTGCCAGGCTTGTCTGGCTAGTTTAAACCAGAATGCCGCAAATAACGCGGCACAGGTAAAATAGTAGAGATAAAACAGCAGGAATGAGTCTGTTACAAAATATCCCAGACCTATGACCGTTTTCTCTGAGGCCAGATCAAAGCCTAAAATTGCGCCTATTGGTTCTTTAAAACCATACCAGACTGCACTGCATATGCCAGAATAAACAACTACGGAAAGAAAGAATAGCCTGGGATTGGGAAAAAATGATTTAAACATATAACACTCTGCTAAATTTTATGGTCTATGTTAACCTGAAAACGCTTATAGACATAGCATCGACAGAATGATTCAACTTAGCCTGACCATTATGTATTATTGAAGCTCTGAATTAATCAGTGGTTCCCTATGTCGATTTTTCCTCAGTCTCTTCCTCCTCTTCAATCACCTGCAATCTCAACTTACCTGTTAGTTGTAAATCCATAGTACTTCCAGATTTTATATCTGATTTAATTTGCTCTTCCAGTTCAGGATATTGCTTTCCATCAAACTTTAATGTCACAAAAACTGGTGGATTAAATTCTTTACTAAATTCAAAGGGGACTCGGCGAAATCCCGTATCAACATGGGTATTTGACTGCGTGTTATCATCGTATTTTTCGATGGTGGTTTTAGTAATAATTAATGGCTTTCCGGTTACGATATTGTTTGGGGAAATATTTTCAGGTAATGGATTGATCAGTTTTCCTTTATCTTCCTGTGTCTGTCTATTGGAGAAATACATTGCCAAAGTCAGGCTGAGAAAAAAAATGACTGCCAGATAGAATATATTCAAATTAAGATACGATAATACCTGATCAAAACTGGCCATGGCACTGCCCGTCAATACCACCCCACTAACCTGCTCTGGGTTATATGCGGGTAATGCCAGGGCATGAATTGCTGCTAACAATGGCATTAACAGGAAAAGCGACAACATACAGCGGGTTAAGATTGAGTAAGGATGAAGGTGTTTTTTTCTATTGACTTTACTATCTTTTGTGAAAGGTAATCTGATATAAGATCTCAATCGGTTGATGTCGTTAAAACTATAATTGAATTCTTCGTCATAATCATGATCAGAGAAAACCGTTTTAGTCTTATCGTTAACTTGATAATACATAGCTGCACTTTTAGCCAGATAACCCAAAAACACCTGCGAATATTTACGACCAAAAAGCCCCAGATACAGTGAATTCATTAAACTGCTGAACTGAAGTGAAAATAATAAAAACAAAATTGTGAACGCTATTAGCGTTATGGAATAAGTGAAAGAAAAACTGTAGTTCTCACCCCACCATACTGCCAACTCAATCACAGACTGGTTGTAATTGGCTGACAAATAAAAATCTAACCCAATAAAAGGAAGTAGCCAAATGAACAGTTGTTTTAATATAAGTACTAGAGGTTTCATAGGTTAATGGGACTACTGGTTTTTCATCTTCGTTAATAAACAAACATCCGGTCTGATTTTTTGTGCAGGCATGCAATCCACTAACAGCGAACATACAGCAAACATAACCCCTAATAATTTGTGGGGTATTATAAAAAACACAATTACAAAAGGAAGTGAAATTGTCCGGTTTTTAATATTTTCTGAGGAGTATTGGATGTAATCCATCGGATGGATTGTTGTACCGTCTATGTGTTTGATACGCCATGGGGACTAATGGGGTACTCTAAGCTATCTTATAGTGGCTTCGATTTTAAGAGATTGCTTCACTGTGTTCGCAATGACAGATTTTTCAACTTTCATGGGGAGAAGTTTTCTCTCGTTCCCACGCTGGAGCATGGGGACCAGAAACGAAGAATCGATTTTCTGTCGCAATGAACGGATAGTAGAACTATGTTATGCCTTTATCTATCAGATGATATGCCGAATCATTAACTGCACGCTTTCCTGTTCTCGATAGAAATTGACACTTAGTTCATAATGTATCTTGAATACCTGATAACTGGTTCTGAGTTCATCGTCGCTCGCATAAAATTTAATAGCATCAACCGGTTCAGGCTGGCCCTCAAGTTTTAATATAAATTTGAGATGCCTGTCAGAGAGTATTCTCTGGTTGAGTACCTTAAACTCCCCCACGAAACTCGGTATGGGAAAACGCTGCCCCCAGGGGCCTGTCTCGCGTAGTATTAATGCCATTTCCAGATTAATATCTGCCGCCGGGATTTCACAATCGTAATACACGACATTATCGAAACAGGCAGGATCAATTTGCTGCTGTAATACCTGCTCGAAGCTTTGTTTAAACTGTTCCAGACTGTCTTTTTCTATGGTCAGGCCCGCTGCCATGGCATGCCCACCAAAGCGTCGAATAATGCCGGGTGATTGTTTATCGACCAGGTCAAGCATATCGCGCATATGCACTCCAGGTATAGATCGACCTGAACCTTTCAGAGTGCCCTCTTCTGATGCGGCAAAGCTTATCGAGGGACGGAATGTCATATCCTTTATCTTCGAGGCAATAATGCCAACGATGCCTTCATGCCAACTTTCCTGATAGAGTACGTGACTGAATTGAGCCTTCCCTGTGTCATGTTTATCGATCTCTGGCAGCATTTGCATCGCCTGCTGTGTCATCTCTCCCTGTAACTCTCGCCGATAGGTATTGATGCTATCCAGTTCAAAAGCCAGCGCAGCAGCTGTTGTCTCATTCTGCGTTAATAAAGCCTGAACACCGATGCTCATATCGTCCAGACGGCCTGCCGCATTTATCCTGGGTGCCAGAGTGAATGCAATATCCTGACTGGTAAGATATTTTTGTGATCTGCCGGTAAGCAGGATCAGTTTGCTGATCGCTTTAGAACAGGCTCCTGCTCTAATTCTTTTAAGGCCCTCACTGACCAGAATACGGTTGTTATAATCCAGCGGTACCAGATCAGCAACCGTTCCGATTGCAACCAGGTCAAGACACTCGGCAAGATTGGGTTCTGATTTATTATCGAAATATCCCGATTGACGCAATACGCTACGCGTTGCCAGCACCAGATAAAATGCTACACCAACCCCGGCCAGATTGCGTCCACTACTTTCAACAAATGCATTTGGATTAACAATCACATTTGCATCCGGCAGGGCATCTGCCGCTAAATGGTGGTCGGTGATAATCACATCAATGGCAGCCTGTTTAAGCATGCTGAGGCCTTTAAAACTAGCGATACCGGTATCAACCGTGATCACCAGTTGTGGCGCGATGTCTATAACACGTTGTGCGATATTAGCTGATACACCGTAACCATCATACACTCGGTCTGGTAACAGAAAGTTCACGTTATCATGTCCCAGCATATTCAATGCCCGCACACACAGCGCAGTGCTGGTTGCACCATCTGCATCATAGTCACCCAGTATCAAGATGGATGATTGTTGCTGAATATGCTGCGCTAATAAATTTGCAGCTGCAGTGAGATTCGTAATCTCATCTGGCGCTATTAGATTGCCTAATGAGTAGCGGGTTTCAGCATAATTTGATAGCCCGCGCGCACTGAAAATACGTTGCAACAGGGGATGCAGATCAGTTTCCGTTGCCAGAAATTTTGCATCAGCTGTACGCTGTTTGAATACGATGTCGGGGTTGTGTTTATTCAAGAGGATGAACTATTCATATCGCGATACAGGGTAAATGCCATACGTCCCGTGACCAGAACTGCGAGCAGTAATACAGCCCATAATAGCCAGGTTTTCAATGGCGTTACCGGGGCTTTATGCTGTCGCTGTATACCACTGCCCTGCTGTATCTCCATATAGTCGACTTCAGCAGCATTGGAATAACTATCGTTGACCTGACTTTGCAGTAAGGCGGATAAGTTATCATTGAAGTGATCAACCTCATAATTACCCCAGGCCAGGGTAAAAGGCCCCTGCTGATTATTGATAAAATAAAACTCATAAGCAGGATAGCTAAACGACAGTTTAACAGCTACATCTCGCATTTTATCAGGCTTGAACCACCAGTCGGTAAATCGATAGGATGATATATCCAGCGCTTTATTGGTGGTGATATTACTCATATTATGCTGTCTAAAGTTCGACTGAAGCTGTAGTTTCTTATCAAAGCCTGCATGGCTACCATACAGGGTACCGGATACAAAATAGCCTGCTGGTAGCACAAAACTCATGCCTTTGGCATTCACCTGTAGCGGTTGCTTAAAATGATAAAACCCGGCATGTTTAGCATCTTCTTCAAGTGCAGTAGTCGTGTTAAACACTAGATCCGGTGCGTTAATAACGCGATGGTAGCGCCCCGTTGCTTTAAGTAAATTAAATTCAGTGATGTCAGATGACGGAATCAGACGAATATATCGATAATGTGTTGGTAACTGGGTCAGAGTCACCCATTCAGCCTTACGCCCGGGTTCTCTAAACAGGTTTTTCTCACGCTGCAGGGTTTCCCAGTGATCCAGATCATTGGCACCCTGTATCGTCAGCTTGAGGAAATCAGTAGCCGGCTGATGCGTCCATTGCAGCTCGATTTCACTGATGCCCTGCTCTCTTTGCTGGTCAGTCAGTTCAATAATATAATCTGATCTATCCTGTGTGACTGCGAGTTGCTGTTGATACTCCAGACGACTAATCTGATTATTATTATCGTCCATCTGCCGCTGATCGATGGTCAGTGTTCCAGCCATACCAGTAACCTGTTCCCGATTAAAACGATGAAACGACAAATCAATCTGAGCGCTTTCTGTCGCCGGCCCTTTTCTACGCAACATACTTGGTAATGCCTGTCCATTGGTATCGAATACCGCTATATCGGCAGCTTGCTGATGACTCATTCCTTTTAAAACATCGACGCCAATATCGATACGTTGCAAATTAGCATCGCTGACTTCAATCTGAGCCTGCCAGGCATAATCGGATAATTCAAATACCTTTTGTGCATGCGCCTGAGGCATATTGAATGCAAGCAGGCTGAGTATAATCATTCTATTCATACGCCAGCCCTGTCTGATACATTATCCTGGCTCTTATCATCACCGCCTTCATCTTCTGTACTGCCATCCTGTTTGGGCGGGATAGGAGAAAAATAGCCCATGGCAACTAACAATGCCCCCACTGCCAGAAAAGAAACAATGCGCTCAATCGTGCCACTGGCTCGTAGATCGGTGAAAATCAATTTGAGCACGACAATACCGATCAGAATGGCGCCTGTTATCCATAAGGTACGCAATGATTTTTTTGAAGCGAAAAGAATCGCAGCCATACCGATCAGGGTCCAGAGTATAGAGAGCCCAGTCTGTATACGGGCATTTAGTAGCATATGTTCAATATTGAATGGAATCGGCATGTAGTGATGCATACTGCGTAGATATAATGTACTGATCCAGATAAATAGCACCCCCCCCAGCACACTAAAAATCACCTTCCTGTATTCAGGGATTGCAGCACCCAGTAATTTCATAGACCGATAAACCGCAATAAAAAATACAATTTGCACAAGGTCTAGCGGGTTGATCACAGGTATATAGGGTAAAGGATAAGCAGCACCATCATTGGACAGATTATTAAACACCAGCCAGATCACAAGATAGCCGACCATGAGCGCTGTAATAGATATTTGCAATGGCTGAGCAAAGCGCTGAAGCACCGTCATTTTACCCTGCCTCACCCACCAGATGCTAACCAGAGGTAATACAGCAAACCATGCCGACCAGGCATTGCCGGCATCTGGCATTAATTCAAAGAAACGTGCTTCCAGCTCTAGTGAAAGCATGACAACAACAAGAAAAAACCAGCCACTGTAAAACGCCAGATAATAGTTAACTGGCCACTTCATATCTTCCAGTTTGAATATGAGGAAATAATTCAGTGCTAGTAGCGCAATCCAGCCAATCATATCCGGCAGTTGCAGAAAATAATTGCCCATCTGCCAGGAAGCCAATGCCAGAAGATAGACCACAGGTAGCAATGCCCCCAGCGTAAAGGAAACCGGTAACCAGTCCCATTTGCGTATCCGATCCAGGTAACCAAGCACTGAAGCTGTAAAGGTTAACAGGACAAGCACAGCAAATATCTTATTATCGGTATAGTGATCAATCTGAATCAATGCAGTGACTAACCACCAGCCCAGGCCCCAACCATAGAATAGCCAGTGCGCCTGATGTAAACGATGGCTGCTAGTTTGCTGATACAGAAGTCGAGATGAAATCAACGCCCCTAGAGCAATAAAACTTCCCCCCAGAAATGCCGGATTCATCCACGCTATTTCACCGATATCATGGGCATTTCTGAAAAGGAATAAAATACCCGCACCTAATTGTAAAACTACAGCAAATACCTGTGCATAATAACGTTGCTGCCGAAGTGAGACCCACAATATACCAGCCGCCTCCAGCGCCCAGGCCGCACTACTCCAGTGACCATCCAGTGCATATGGAATGGCCAGCGTCGCAAACACCACACCCACAGCCAGCATGGATTCGGCCAGCAGACGTGTTTGTTCACCAATGCGGCTCCATAGGAAACGCGCCAGTACCACATAATAGATACCCACTAGCATACAAACGATAGCTATGCCGTATTCCAGATGACGCAACATCACCATGGCTATCGATGAAGATATTAACGGTGTACCAAATACCAGAGAGCCATCGACTATGCCTTTCAGGTTCTGCTCCTGCTTTAACGCATAAAGCACACCCAGCACACTATACATAACAAAAAACAACGTCAGGAATAGCCCTGCAGAAAGCAGCATAGATTCACGGTAAGAGATTACAAACCAGAGCGTGTAAACACCAAAGGTAAAAGCAAAGCTCATCAGGTTGAGCAAACGCCAGGATTTAAACCAGGCTACACCAAATACCACCAGATTAAGCGCTGCGTAATAACTGAACAGACCGATGTAATTGCCACTGCCAGAAGAAGCCAGAAATGGAGCCAGAAAGCCACCTAACACGGCATATATGGCAAGAGATCTGGAGTTCTGTAATACCGCAAGCGCAGTGGTAATCAGGGCAAAGGCCACTAGTAGCACAAAGGTCAGAGTTGAAGGAATTAGATGAGCGATACGATAGGATGCAAAGATGGTGATATAGATAATACCTATACCCCCGCCCTGTAGCAGTAGTGCGAAGACTTCTTTTTTCAGGCGTAAGCGCCAGCCCACCACAACCAGAGCCAGGCCTCCCAGGCCTGCACCGAGAAACCGATACTCTATTGGTATACGGGAGTTTTCAGCGGCATACTTGAGCAGAAAGGCGACACCAAAAAATAGCACCAGCAAACCCACTCGCACGAAGATATTGCCATCGGTGAAGTAGGACACAATCAGTTTATTGGCTCTGTCAATCAGCAGATCGAAGGGGGTAGCTTTGGCCCGTCGGGCACTCTGGACTCGTGCTGGCTGAGGCTGAGGTCTAGGCTTAGACTGAGGTTCAGGCTGCACAGCGTCAACTTGCAACGCTGTAACACCCCCCTCCTCAGGCATATCCACCGGTATGTCGAAATCTTCATCCTCTGGCGGTGCGCTATAGGCTGACTCACTTTTGCTGGCTGATACCTGAGGCCGCTGCGGCGCTTGTTGCGACTGCTCTGTTTTAACATCGCTAGCCTCAAGCCTCTGTTTGAGTATTTTTATCTGCTGCTGGAGGTCGTTTATCTGTTTCTTAAAGCTTTGCTGAATAGTAAACAGGCCAAACAGTAGCGCCAGAGCAATAGATACCTCAAAGTCGTCTGCTATGGCTCCTAAGATTACGATGATGAGTGCTCCAATTATAATCATTGTTTCCCTGTTATGTTTAAAATCGGCGTAGATTCTAGTTGAAATCCGGTCTGAGTGCGAAAATAAAAAATCTGCTTATGATATGCAGAGATTTCAACTCGATAATTGCGTCAGCGTGATCGTTTTTTTCCAGAATCTATAGCGCATAGTACTTTGGTAGCACACATTAAACGAGCTCCCAGCCAGTAACCTAATACGATGAGAGCCTTTCTCCAGCAAGTATTGCAGATATTTGTTTTCAATAGCCACCAGCAATTCAAGCAGTGGCTGTTGCGAGTGCCCTTTTAATGACCGGATCAGGCTAAAGTCTATCACGGTTACCAGCTGTTTCAGCTCTCCTGCCTGAATATCGTCCAGCTCTGAACTCTCTCCACAATAAAGCCGGCCCAGTGCCTGTATCTCGCTATCATCACTAAACCATGAACGGTTGCTAAAGGTCTCACCCTGCCAGCGATCAGCGCCCCAGCACCACAGGCTATTAATCAATGGTAGGCCCTGTTTTTCCCGGTAGCGATTCAGCGGATGTTGAAACAGAAACATCTGTATCTCATTAAACAGTTTAAACCAGTCCAGATTACTCTTCGCCTGCTCCAGATAGTGGGTGACTTTTTTACCGGTAGCTGACAGATAATGAGGCAGCTCAAGCGTCGGCTGAATGCTGTGTAATTGCATCAGAAAAAGATTCCCGGGCAATGACTGGATATCAAAATCAACCTTAAAATAATCCTGTAAGTCATTGATTAAATGACTTATATTTTCATCAGACTCAGTCACAGGAAACACCAGCGCATTATTCATATCGGCTTTCAGGTGTACCGGCTTAAACAATAGACTATAGCCTGAATCTGTGGGTTTACAGGCATGCGCGTAAGGTAGGGCATTCTGTTTCAGGCCTAAAACCTCACTCAGGATTTCATCGATATCGAAACGACTATTGCTTTGTCGTTTGGCATAACGCAGCAGACGATGCAAGGCTGGAGTCTGTGCCTGTAACTCAGCCTCATCAATCTCGTACAGGGGCAGATCGAAAAGACCTGGAATAACCAGGTCTATCTGCTTTTTTTGCGCGTTAAAAAGATTCTGCAGCAAGACAGGACGCCATCAGCTCTGCGACATCGTTAGACAGATTGGGTTTGGACTGGATACGTTGAATCTGCTTTTTCATCGATTCACCCAGCTCTGGTACCAGTTTTTTCCAGTTCAAAAAAGCCCCCGCCATTCTGGACGCGACCTGTGGGTTGAAACTATCCAGCTCCATCACCTTGTCTGCAAGAAACTCATACCCTTTACCTGAGGTATCATGAAACACCACGCTATTGGCCTGAAACGCACCAATCAATGAACGTGCCCGATTTGGATTCATCAGGTTAAAGGCTTCATGTTGCTCCAGCGATAGAATCTCTTTCAATGCATCGGGATGGCTGGCTGAAGCTTGCGCACTGAACCACTTATCTACAACAAGTGCGGTATCAGACCACTGTTGGTAGAAACTATCGAACATTGTTGCACGGATCGCATTTTTATAATCGACCATAGCGTTCAATGCACCCATTTGATCGGTCATATTATTCGCAGTATCGAACTGTGCTCCGGCCAGTTCAAAATACTCCATCTTCTGAAGATGGGTGAGATAGCTCAGGCAGACATTTTTCAGTGTGCGTCTACCAATGCTCTGGTGATCGATCTTATATTCTCCAGAATCTTGCAGTGAATTGTACAGGGCAAGGATTTGCTGTTCGAAGCGCTGAGCGACCTGCCCCTTCACAAACTCGCGCACGCGATGAATCTTATGCACATCTATCGGCGTACATTGTTCAGCCAAATACTTTTCGCCTGGCAGACATAGCATTTCAGCCAGTAAGGGCTTATCCAGCTGAGTATTGTCTAATAAGGTTTCGATAGCCGTTAACAGACCTTCCAGCTTTTCGGTTTGCGTAATCTCATCGCTATTGATCAACTCCAGCATCACCTGAGTTGCATACTGCTGACCGGCATCCCATTGATTGAAAGCATCACTGTCACAGGACATCAATAACGCCAGTTCATCAGGTTTTAAATCGGTATGCAGAATTATCGGTGCAGAAAATTCTCTAAATGCAGACACCAGCGCATTCTCGGGGATATTGTGGAATTCAAACTTTTGATCAGCCTCTACAATATTCAGTACCAGCTCACTATCGCCCTGCTCGTTCAATGTCAGCGCATTGCCCTGATGGTCAAAAAGCGCAACCTTCATGGGAATATGGAATGGCAGATTGGGCTCACCTTTGGTGGCTCTAGCATCCTGCTTAACCCACAGGGTCAGCAGCTTATTTTCACTATCGTAGATACGTTCAATATTAACAACCGGTGTACCTGATTGCTCATACCAGCGCTGGAATAGCGTCAGGTCAAAATCATTCGCATCCTGCATCGCAATGCGAAAATCATCGGTAGTTACTGCCTGTCCATCATGACGTTTAAAATACAGATCCATACCCTTACGGAAGCCCTCCTTACCCAGCAGGGTCTGGTACATACGCACCACTTCAGCACCTTTATTATAAACGGTAGATGTATAGAAGTTATTGATTTCAAGGTAGGAGGCAGGACGTACCGGATGCGCCATCGGACCAGCATCTTCGGTAAACTGATGCGCGCGCAATACACGTACATCATTGATGCGCTGGATAGCGCGTGAAGTCATATCAGCACTGAATTCCTGATCGCGGAATACCGTCAGGCCCTCTTTCAGGCTGAGTTGAAACCAGTCACGGCAGGTGACGCGATTGCCGGTCCAGTTGTGGAAATATTCATGCGCGATAACGCCCTCGATATTCAGATAATCGGTATCGGTAGCGGTTTGCTGATTCGCCAGAACATACTTGGTGTTAAATACATTTAGACCCTTGTTTTCCATCGCGCCCATATTAAAGTCATCGACGGCTACCACCATATACAGATCAAGATCGTATTCCAGACCAAAAACCTGTTCATCCCATAGCATGGCTTTTTTCAGCGAGTTGATGGCATGTCCGCACTTCTCCTTATTATGATGCTCGGTAAAAAACTCCAGCGCGACTTCACGACCAGAGTGGGTGGTAAAGCTGCCGCTCACCTGGGCCAAATCGCCTGCTACCAGAGCAAATAGATAACAGGGCTTTGGATAGGGATCGAACCACTTTACCCAGTGACGACCACCTTCTTCGCCTGCATCAACTTTATTGCCATTGGATAACAGTACTGGGTAACTAGTCTTATCTGCCCACAGCGTGGTGGTAAACACCGACATCACATCGGGACGGTCCAGATAAAAAGTAATATGGCGAAAGCCTTCAGCTTCGCATTGGGTGCAATAATTGCCATTGCTCTGGTACAGACCTTCCAGACTCTTATTCTGCGCTGGGTCAATAGTTACCTGGGTAATGAGTTCAAACTCATGTGGTACATTCGGTATTACCAGCACTTCACCATCGTATTTATAATCAGAGTCATCCAGGTAGTCATCATCCAGTCGGATATCAATAATCTGCAAATCCACGCCATCAAGTTGTAATGCAGCCTGTTGATCACTGGTCAAACGACGCATACTCAGACGGCTGGTAACCGTCGTAGCACCTTCGTTTAAGCTGAATTCAAGATCAGTTTTATCGATGGTGAAATCGGAGGGTTGATATTGATTCAGAAATTTACGTTGTATCTGGTCAGTTTTCATAATGGATGGCTTACTGGTTAGTTAAGGACAAATCAGAATCCGAGATGGGGGCGATACTGGCAGTTATCAAGTTAGCTGATTAATTTCATGCTGAGATATCAATAACTCAGGGGTTTTCGCTTCTAATCATTTCAGAAAAGTCATGCCCATCATCGATCTCAGCCAGCCCCATGCGCACCTTGCGTGATATCTCAGCTATGCTCTCGGTGGCAGGCGCTGCGTAGACATAACGCATCAAATTCTCGGCACTGGTTTGTTTGCCTTTGTAGTCTGTGTAGAGGCCAAAACACAGGCCTGCTAGCAGGGTAATGACTGGAAGCTGTGTCGGGCTAAAAATTCGTGCTGCTTTTGAGTCTTTATCCACTACCGAAGTAATAACCGGAAAACTGATGATGCAAAAGGCAAAAACCAGCGAAAATATAAAGAACAGCTTATTCATTAAGGCATAGCTGGATGATTTTATATTTAGATCCTGTATCAGCGTCAGCTGCTGTTGTTTGCGCTGATTGTTCGGTTGCAGACAGGCTTCCAGGGTAGCTACCTGAGTCAGATAACTGGAACTGGTCTGGAGCCCCTGTGTCAGCTGATACCTTTGATTTTGCAGCTTTTTCTGTTGTATCTCTGTATTCTGATCTGAAGACTGATGCATTGTCTGATCAATAGCACAATCCAGATTAACTGGCTGAGACATCGTCAAGTATAGCGCTAGAGCAAGACTGACTATCAGAATTATGAGCGTGATGTTGAGTGATTTTCTAGGGCCTGTTAGCACGTGTTAATTACCTCTGTTGAAGTTTAAAAACCGCCAATCTAGGCGCGAGAAGCGTGGTTTGGTCATTCCAAATGAGCGACGAGCAAGGCTTCCGCTCCTGCTCACGCTCCTTACCTACGTCCATGTAGGCAACAACGAGTGGCGGTTTTTAAACCTCAACCCGAAGGGCTGGGACCATTTTCCCTCCAGCGGCGTTATCACGACAATAGCTCCTGCATTGTCGAAATACAGTCCTTCCATGGACATAAGTCGCTTATGTAGAATAACTACACAGCACTCCTTCTGCCTTGCTGGAAAAAAAATGGTCTCCAGCAGTGATAATTAACACGTGTTAGCAGGCCCTAGACCAGTATCAGCGTCAAATAGCTTCAAAGTTACAGTTTATCAGTTAGCGATACACAAGCAATAGACCAGGCAAAATGCCCCACAATCAAAATATGTCATAGAAATTTATCTGAATTAGCATATAATCATTTACTTATATTCGATTGACTCCCGATGTTTCAGGAGCTACATAATAAAAACTTACAATAAAGGTATAGGACTATGGCTGGAAAAAAATCAGATAATAACAACCCCGAACAGACATCCCCTGAAGATAGACCTGCGGTAAAAAAAGCAGCGGTAAAGAAGACAGCGGCAAAAAAAACAGCCGCTAAAAAAGCACCACCCAAAAAAGCAGCCAGCGTTCAAAAGGCAACGGTTAAAAAAGCCGCAACAGAAAAGCCGGCAACAGTCACAGATACAAACGCAACGGACAATTCAAGAGAAAACCTGCTGGCCCTTCAGGCCATCATCGATGAAATGCGCTCTGAAA
The DNA here is from genome assembly GCA_050295575.1 of Gammaproteobacteria bacterium. Taxonomy (GTDB): domain Bacteria; phylum Pseudomonadota; class Gammaproteobacteria; genus JACNJF01. The sequence goes on from JBNKPX010000009.1 coordinate 26,898, forward strand.
ATCAGAGCCGTGATCGCCATATCAGCAGTCTGGTTGAGGAGATCGGAAAGGGTTTCGCCAGCGTAGCTCAACAAACCTCTGCTCAGGAAAATGAACGCGAACAGGAAATGTCGCGTTTTTACGAAACCATAGGCAGTGCATTTAGCAAAGCAGAAGACAGTAGTCAAAATATAGAACATCGCAACATGACGATGATCCAGTCTCTCAGTGAATCCATCATGCAGGACCATGAACAAACACTGAAACAGCTGGAAGAACAGAAAAAGATTCAGGACAAACAGATGGAGCGCCTGAGTAAGTTACAGGAGCATAGTTCAGGGCGTAATCGCTGGATTGCAATCCCCGGCATGATCATTGCCATTGTTGCCATCGTGTACATGTTTTATGTCGTTCGGGTGATGGAAACAGCAATGACCAGTATGTCCAGTGACATGCATGTAATGACCGCTTCGGTTGCAAACATGTCCCAAAAAATGGATGTTATGAGTGTCGATACCAATGTAATGAGTGGCAATATGGACAGGCTCAATCGTAATATTGGGCAAATGAGCAAGGACCTGAATGTAATGACCTACAATGTCGCACCGGCCATGAAAGGCATGCGAGATATGATGCCCTGGTCGCCCTAGCTCAAACAGAATAATCCTGGGCCTGTTAACACGTGTTAACAGGCCCTAACTACAGGCAGCCCATCTAGCTGCCTTTTTTATGCCATAGCTTAAGCAGGATGCCTGTGCCGACGCAGTTGCAGAAAACACAGAGAATTATAATTGACCATGGTATATCCTGTTAAAACTAAACCCTTTTTCGAAATTTAGGTCAGTAACTGAAATAAAGAAAAAAATATTTCCCTCTGTGACCTCAGTGTTCTCTGTGGTGAATGTTTTTCAACATGTAATGACAAATAACGAGACATAACCATGCCAAGAAGAATAGTTTTTTTACTCCTTATCAGCTGCTTTACTCTGCCATTACAGGCAGATGACCGTAGCAAGGTTGATTTCCCTCCCATGATGCGAGACCACATGCTGGGTAATATGCGCGATCACCTGAGCGCGCTGCAGGAGATCACCGCATTTTTATCCTCGGGTGAATATGATCAGGCTGCCGATGTGGCTGAGTCCCGACTGGGCATGTCTTCCATGGCCTTGCATGGTGCTGCGCATATGTCGAAGATCATGCCGCCTGAAATGGCTGCTATCGGTACTAAGATGCACCATGCCGCCAGCCGTTTTGCACTCAGTGCGCGTGATGCAGATATCGAAGGCGGTCTGGGCAAGGCCTTTGGTGCATTATCCGAGGTAATGCAGCAATGTGTCGCCTGTCATACCTCTTACCGGGTACATTAAGCCAGCCAGTCAGTTAACCAGAATAATCGGGCAACTCAGATGATTGATAATTTCAGTCAGGTCCTGAAGGCTTTCATTTTTTGATACCACCGCATAGTCAAAACGAGAGGCCGATGTATCAAGAATCTCTGACAGCTGTTCATGGCTATATTTATACAGAGAGAGCCGTGTATCATTGTCAGCGATTTTCTCTATTTCCGGAGTAATAGAAGGTTCTGTTTCTGAATGCTCGCGGGTTATTAACGAGATTTCGGCCCTTTGACTGTGCAATTGATTGAGCACCACCTTGAGAGCCTGTAGCAGAAAAGGCAAGTGATTTTCTATCACCAGGATACGTTGTGTATTTAGCCGACCATGGCTTTTTAATCTATTCGCCCGTCCCTGACCAATAACGATAAAGCTGATGTCAGACTCAGTATCTGTACCTACATCCAGCACCCGCCCCCGGCGGTAATCAAAACTACAGGCAACCTTTGACGCCTGTGCTGACTGTTCAAGGTATCTTCTAAATTTATTGGCCAGGCTATGCTGAGTTCTCTGTGTCGTTTCCAGATCGGTCTGCCTTGCCTGTGCGGTATGAAAAGAGATTTCGCGTGTAAACGGTAATTCAGCAACGCTTAACAGGTCCACATCTTCAATAAACAAGCCCTGTAGATGCCCCTGACCGATAGCTGCAATTTCAATCGCCAGATCTACCGTCCTGTTGGAGTAACTGATCGCATCGACTGTCAGGATAACAGTCTGTTTACCATCGTTCACCTGCCTGCTGGTCATTGCTTTTTGCTCTTACTAGATTTTTTGCTGGTGGCTCTACTTCCTTTCTTTGACTGTTGTTCCTGTTTGCGTAATTCCCTGATGCGTTGCTGAACCTTATAGCTATAACTATTTCGGGGATAATTTCCTGCCTTACTCAGTTTACCCGCAGGCATGCCGGTCAACAGTTCCATCACGTCTTCTACCTGTGCCGCTGTATAGATATGAAACATACCCTGCTCTGCCGCCTGCCGAATATCTTCGCGTAACATCAGGTGTACCTGATTGCTGGCGGGTATGATAACCGCCTGTTCACCATTTAATCCGCGCGCCAGACAGATATCGAAAAAACCTTCAATCTTTTCATTAACACCGCCGATTGCCTGTATTTCTCCCAGCTGATTAATCGATCCGGTTACCGCCATGGATTGTTTAAGTGGTATACGCCCCAACGCCGACAACAGCACACATAACTCGGCTGCCGAAGCACTGTCACCATCCACCATGCCATAGGACTGTTCGAATACCAGGCTAGCCGATAAGGGCAAGGGCTTATCCGCGGCATACTGGCTAGCCAGATAGGAGGTCATGATCATCACCCCCTTGGAATGGATTTGCCCACCGAGCTTGGCCTCGCGTTCAATGTCTATCACCCCACGACGCCCCAGCCTGGCCGTGGCAGTGATACGCGAGGGTTGTCCAAACATATAATCACCGATCTGTAACACCGACAGCGCATTGATCTGGCCTGCTTTCATCTCATCGGTATCGATCAACTTAATGCCACGGATAATCTGCTGCTGAAAATATTCGCGGTATTTATCCTGCCGGAACAGGCGTTTGGATATCGCCTGCTCTACATCCCGCAGGCGGATGACCTCACTGGAATCCTTACCCGCCCAGTAGTTGGCCTCGACCAGCAGGTCTTCAATACTGGCAACATGCAGCGACAGTTTTTCACTGTCTTCAATCATGCGTGAGGCATGTTCAATCACCCTGCCCACGCTATCGCGATTTAACGCCCGGCCTTCTACCCGTTGTTGAATGGAGGTTATCAGACGTGCATACAAATGAGAGTTACCGATATTGCGTTCGGTAAAACTGGAAAAATCGGCCGCGACCTTAAACAACTGGTCAAACTCGTGATCGTATTCCTTCAACAGGTAATACAGCATCGGTTCGCCAGTCAGTACCACCTTGACATTAAACGGTAACAACTCTGGCTCCAGCGAAACATTACTCACCAGGCCCAGCATCTGTTCGAGTGACTGGATTCTGATTTCACCGGACTTGAGCGCCCGTTTCAATCCCTCCCAGGAAAAGGCATGGGTTAGCACCTTATGCGCATCAAGAATCAGGTAACCACCATTCGCTCTATGCAATGCACCTGATTTAATCAGGCTGAAATCGGTCATCATGGTGCCCATATGCGCGACGTATTCGATGCGTCCGACCAAATTCTGGTAGGTTGGATTATCCTCAAATATGATGGGGGCACCCTTCGTATCGGTATTATCAACGATTACATTGATACTGTATTCACTGAAGTCCTCCACCCGTCGTCTTACATTATCTGCCTCAGGCTGATTCTCACTGGGTAGCAGCTCTTCGACATGTTCAATGGCATGCTGTTTCACTTCAGCAAGATATTTAATTACCTCAGGCTGTTCACGGTAAGCCTGTTCGATCCAGGCCATCAGCTGTTCTACGGTGTGCTGGGTGATTTCCTGATTCAGTGCCTTAACCCGCTGGTGGTGCTCACGTTGTAGTAGTGGCATCTCGCGGATAACACTCTGTAGCTCAAGTTGCAGATCGGCAATCAGTTTTTCGATTCTTTCTTTCTCTGCTGCAGGCAGTTGATTATATTCATCATGTTTCAGCAGCGTACCATCAACCATTGGGCCTAGCGTAAAACCACCAGGGGTACGTACTATACCAATACCTTCCTGTTCTGCTTCCTGGTTGATTTTGCGAAACGCCTGCTCCCTGCGATTATGCATTTCATCTTCTATCTCCTGCAGACGATTAGTGTACTCCTCACTCTGGAATGAAGTCGGCAGGGCCGTCAGTAAATCCTCTACCAGAGACTTCATATCCTTGCGCAGGCGCTGCCCCATTCCGGGTGGTAATTTGAGCACACGAGGATTTTGCGGGTGATTGAAGTTATTCACATAACACCAGTCATAGGGTGCCTCCTCGGCGGGAGCGCGACTTTCCAGTATCTGCTGTACCAGGCTGTTTTTGCCCAGACCGGTATGACCTATGACAAACAGATTAAAGCCTTCCTGCTGGATATCCACCCCGAATTCTATAGCTTCCAGAGCACGTTGTTGCCCTAGCGGCTGGTCCAGTGGCTCAAGTTCAGCGGTGGTTTTAAATTTGAATTGAGATATATCACAGCGCTGATAAAGAGACTCTACAGCTAGTGGTTCATGCTTTTTCATGTCTTTTTCATCTTTTTATTATCCTTGAGTCCATTTTGAGTATAGCTGATGTCAGCGCCTTGGTGCGTGGCATTCCCAGTTGCATTACAGCTCCAGTCAAACTAGACTTAATGAGAACATTTTGAGAACTTTTAGCTATGCCCATCATCCCTGTTGCCAACGCCGACAGCGAATTATCGAAACTTGCATTACCCCTGTTTTCCAGCCGTGTGCGTGCAGGCTTCCCTTCGCCAGCCGACGATTTTATTGATCGCGCGCTGGATCTAAATGAATTTCTGATCAAGAAGCCTTCGGCCACTTTTTTTGCCTGGGCAGAAGGTGATTCATTGCGTGATATCGGTATTGCAAATGGTGATTTGCTGATTATCGACCGCTCTGCTGAACACTGCCACGGTGCGGTCGTAGTCGCAGCACTGGATGGCGAGCTGACTTGCAAGATTCTGGATACCCGGCGCGGATTGCTGCTGTCGGCCAACGAAAACTTCCCTCCCATCCCTATCTCCGGCAGGGAGGAGTTATTGATTGAAGGTGTTGTCACGCACAGCATCAGACGCCACCAGCGTCATTCCTGAGCGTCCGTAAAGCATATGTTGGCACTGGTCGACTGTAACTCCTGCTACGCCTCCTGTGAACAGGTTTTCCGCCCTGATTTACGCGATAAACCGGTTATTGTATTGAGCAATAACGATGGCTGTATTATCGCGCGCAGCAAGCAGGCCAAGGGGCTGGGAGTGCCTGACCTGTCTCCCTATTTCAAGATCGAGAAACAGCTCAAGCGGCATCAGGTACATGTGTTCTCCGCCAACTTCCGGCTGTATGGAGATATCTCCAATCAGGTGATGGCGACACTGCGAGATTTTTCCCCACATGTCGAACAGTACAGCATTGATGAAATGTTCCTCGATTTCAAAGGCATGAAGCAGGATATGGAAGCGTATGGCCGGGAGATCCGAAAAACCATCTGGCAGCAGGTACGCATGCCGGTAGGCGTGGGGATTGCGCCCAGCAAAACCCTGACCAAACTGGCCAATCATGCAGCCAAGAATATCAAGACAAGCAACGTTGCCGTGCTCGATACCCCGCTTAAATGGCAATGGCTGGAAAAGCGTCTACCCATCGGCAAGATCTGGGGTATAGGCAAGCGCCTGAGCTTACGCCTGAATGCGCTGGGCATTCACAATGCCTACCAGCTGGCGCAGGCTGACCCGCACTTCATACGCAAACAAACCAATATCAATGTCGAGCGCACCATCCGTGAACTCAATGGCGAAGCCTGTATTGGGCTGGATGAAGAGCCTGCTCCAAAAAAGGAAATCTTTGTTACGCGTTCATTTGGTAGCAAAACCAGAAGTGAAGAAGAATTGTTGCGTCATATCAGCCGCTATGCCGCCGCTGCGGCAGAAAAGCTACGCAGTCAGAACAGCTTCTGTAGCAGCATCTACCTGTTTGCACATACCTCTGAATTCAAGCCCGATTTTTATAGCAACAGCGTGGTACTACGCCTGCCCTATCCCAGCAGCGACAGCGCGTTGATTATTCATCATGCCAGACAGGGCATGCAGCAGCTCTACCAGCCGGGCAGTGTATTCATGAAATGTGGTATTGGTCTGCTGGATATACGTGATCGCAGTTTTTATCAGTACGACCTGTTCACCCCCGGACAGAAGCAGACCACCGATAAACTGATGCAGGTAGTGGATGTTATCAACCACCGTTACGGACGCGACGCCCTCACCTTTGGCGCGGAGGGACTAACCGGCAAATGGACCATGCGTCAGAATCGTCTGTCACCGGCTTATACTTCTTCGTGGAAGGATATTCCTCGGGTTTGTTGCTAAAAAAATGAACCACAGAGAACACGGAGAGCACAGAGGCTTTTAGGTTTGAGCCACAAATCAGGAACATTTAACCACGAAGCTCACGAAGTACACGAAGAAAAAAGAAGAAATAAAAAAACATTCTTCTCTGTGTTCTCTGTGGTTAAAAAATCGTTCAGATCGTAGCACAACTCACCGCTGCGCCAGCAAGCCATCAAACAGCCATCTAATGCCAACCCAAAAAACCTTCGTGTGCTTCGTGGTTGCTATGAAGTGCACGCAGAAAAACATGAACCACGGAGGACACAGAGTACACAGAGGTTATTTAGGTTTGAGCCACAAATCAGGTACATTTAACCACGAAGTGCACGAAGAAAAAAAAGAAGAAATAAAGAAACATTCTTCTCTGTGTCCTCTGTGTTCTCTGTGGTTAAAAAAATTGCCCAGATTGCAGCACAACTCACCACAGCGCCAGCAAGCCAACAAACAGCTATCTAATGCCAACCCAAAAAACCTTCGTGTCCTTCGTGTGCTTCGTGGTTGCGATGAAGTGCACGCAGAAAAACATGAACCACAGAGAACACGGAGAGCACAGAGGGTTTTAGGTTTGAGCCACAAATCAGGAACATTTAACCACGAAGCTCACGAAGTACACGAAGAAAAAAGAAGAAATAAAAAAACATTCTTCTCTGTGTCTTCTGTGTTCTCTGTGGTTAAAAAAATTGCCCAGATCGCAGCACAACTCACCGCAGCGCCAGCAAGCCAGCAAACAGCTATCTAATGCCAACCCAAAAAACCTTCGTGTCCTTCGTGTGCTTCGTGGTTGCTCTTTTATTCACCCGATTTACGATCAAAATAGACCGATAATCATTATGGCAGTTAAAAACCCTATGCGCGCAACCAGCGATGAAATTTTTCAACCCACTGCAGTAGTTTTTGTGGCGCGTGTGCTCGCTTCCATTCGCCTGCAACGTATTTGTTCGCCTCTGCCAGTGTCGGGTAGATATGTATGGTGCCGAGGATTTTGTTCAGGCCCAGACCATGTTTCATTGCCAGTACATATTCAGCAATCAGATCACCGGCATGTTCTCCCATGATGGTGACGCCAAGGATTTTATCTTTACCGGGAACGGTTAACACCTTGATCAGACCATGCGCTTCACTATCAGCGATAGCTCGATCCAGGTCATCGATACCAAAGATTGTCACTTCATAGGCTATACCCTGCTCTTTGGCTTCCAGTTCATTGATACCAACACGTGCGACTTCAGGCTCGGTGAAGGTTGCCCAGGGGATAACCGAATAATCAGCCTTAAAACGCCTGAATATTCCAAACAGGGAGTTAACCGAGGCATACCAGGCCTGATGTGCAGCGGTATGGGTGAATTGATACGGTCCTGCAACATCACCACAGGCATATATTGTCGGGATACTGGTTTGCAGGTATTCATTCACCTCGATAGTGCCACGCGGTGTCAGGTTGACTCCTAGCTCCTGCAGACCGAAGCCCTGGGTATTGGGCGCGCGGCCGACGGCAACCAGCAGGCTATCGAAAGGTATCTCAATATCCTCTCCCTGATGTTCGGCAATCAGTATCTTTTGGCCGTCGCGTTGGATGAATTTTTTTGCCTTATGTCCAACCCTGACATCAACACCCTCGGCCTGGAATTGCTTTGACACCATTGCTGAGATCTCGGGGTCTTCACGCATCATGATGCGTTCCAGCATCTCTACCTGGGTAACAGCTATGCCCAGTCGGTTAAAGCTCTGTGCCAGTTCACAGCCAATCGGGCCACCGCCTAGCACCAGCATATTGTCGGGCTTGTCGCGCATCTGCCACAGGTTGTCTGAGGTGTAGTATTCAATCTCCTGTATGCCTTCAATCGGCGGTACAAAGGGCCTTGCTCCGGTGGCTACAACGATATTGCGTGCGGTAATGGTTTGACCATTAACCTCTACCGCATAGGGCGAGATGATTCTGGCTTCGCCCTCTATAACATCCACCCCTAGCGAGCTATAACGCTCAACAGAGTCATGTGGTTCTATCGCGCTAATGACCGATTGCACACGCTGCATCACCTCAGCAAAATCAAATTCAGCATCGGCTTTTTTGATACCAAACTCCTGACTTCGGGAGATATGTGAGAGGAATTTGGCGGAACGGATAATAGCCTTGGAAGGTACACAACCGGTATTCAGGCAATCCCCTCCCATTTTATGTTTCTCTATCAGGGTGACGTTTGCCTTTACCGCCGCAGCTATATAGGCAGTAACCAGTCCCGCAGAGCCACCGCCGATAACGATCAGGTTGGTATCAAATTTTACTGGTCTGGGATGAGCTTTCATGATCTTATTCCGTTTGATGGTGTCGATAATCTTACGGCCGATAAAAGGTAGCAGGGCCAGTAAAACAAATGAAAAGATGATTTCAGGTGATGCTATACCAGATAGAGACTCTATCTGTGCCAGTTGAGTACCCGCATTTACATAAACGATGGTGCCCGCCAACATACCTAACTGGCTGACCCAGTAAAAGGTCCAGGTTTTTAAACTGGTTAATCCCATCACCAGATTGATAACGAAAAAAGGGAATGCGGGTACCAGTCGCAATGCAAACAGATAAAAAGCACCGTCCTTATCTATGCCCTGATTAATGGTTTTAAGCTTGTCGGGAAATTTCTGCTGAATCGTATCTCGCAATACATAACGAGAAATAATAAAAGCGCAGCTTGCCCCTATACTACTGGCAAAGGAAACCAGAATTACGCCGCTGACCAGACCAAAAATAGCGCCCGCAGCTAAGGTCATCACAGCAGCTCCTGGTAAAGAGGCAGCAGTAACCACAACATAGATGGCAAAAAAGGTTATTACTGTGGTTAAGGTATTCTGCTGATAAAAAGCATTTAGCGATTCTTGCTGGGATTTAATGTAATCCAGCGTCAGATACTGCCCAAGATCGAAGATTAAAAAGGCTACCACAATGCTCAAAAGTACGAGCAACATCAGGATTTTTTTCATGGCGATTATTTCTTATTGTTGTAGTGTTTTAAGTATTAGCTAGATATCTGGACTATCTACTACCCCCCTTTTTGTATAACTATAGAGCTTCTAATCAGTGAGTCATTGCGAGGAGAGAAACGACGCGGCAATCTTAATCAGTTAATAAGTTACCGAAAGATAGGCCTTATGCTCACAAAGCCATTAAAGACTAAGATAGCTCTAATCAAAAGATCCCTTTTTTAACAGTTACGTTTTCTTTGGATAGTCATAATCCAATAAAGTGCCATCAGACTGGGATATTTTTTTCCATTCCCCTTTAAATTCGATTGTTGCAATCGCACAGGTGGGCATATTTGAAGTGTGATATCCACACAGAAAATTTAAAAAAGAAGTCATATCAGGATTGTGTCCAACAAGCATCAATGTATTGATTTCAGGGTCACTGTCCTGTACCAGTTGTAACATAGCGTCAATACCGGAAAAATACATCGGCGTCTCAATGACTATATGCTGATGGTCATAATCAATTGCATCAGCCAGATAGCGTGCGGTAGTTAAAGCCCTTAATGCCGGGCTGGAGATAAGTCGCTCGACTTCCACATCGCGCTGCTTTAGTCGTTCGCCCATGGCAAGAGCACTGGTATGTCCACGTTTATTCAATGGGCGTTGCAGGTCACTTAGGGACTGGTCCTTCCAGGACGATTTTGCATGTCGCACCAGATAAAGTGTTTTCACTTTTGCTTCATGTATAAATTTTGACTCAGCTGTGCTGCATGATCAGCCGCCCATTGTAAAATCGCATCTTCTTCACCCCTGAAAATCACCTCTACCGGTTTCTTTTTCAATTGATACTGATACATAGGGTCATAGTATTGTTCCAGCAGTAACTGAATACCTTCATCAAAGCCCTGGCTCTCGCCGTGCTCGAAAAGCTGTGCCAGCGCATTCGAAAATACCTGATGAATGTTTTGATATCTTTCACCACCCAGTCGATTCTTGATGCGGGTCAGATTATCCAGTACAAAACGGCTAAACTCAGTCTCGGCCTGTTCGGCAAATTGCTGTTGATATTGTGGCCAGTTGAACTCGATATAATCCTCACGAATGATATCTACACGCTGTTGCACCGAGCGCTGAAGAAAGATGCGTGGAGAGACTTCCATCTTTTTATAGAATTCCATCGGTGTAAGGATACGGCCTATCATCTTGCCCTCATCCTCAAGTACCAGTGGTGTTTGTGAATAATGATGGCGATGCTTGAGGCAGGCGATAGAGAGCTGGTTTTCGAAATCTATCTGTGCTGGTTGGCTATCGTGTACATCACGTCCAAAGGCCGAGCCTCGATGATTGGCGAGGCCTTCCAGATCGACATAGTACTGCATCTTCTTCAGCACCCTGGTTTTACCAGACCCTGTCATGCCGCTGAGAATAACAAAAGGTATCTGCTGCTGACTGATTTCCAGTTGTTGCAACAGATAGCTACGCATCGCCTTGTATCCACCCTTAATCAGCGGGTAGTCTATGCCCTGCTCTTTCAGCCAGGCCTGGGTGGTACGCGAACGCAAGCCGCCTCTAAAACAATACAGATAGCCTTCAGGGTGTTGATCGACAAAAGCCTTCCAGGCTTGCAATCGTTGCTCGCGAATCTCAGGCGTCGCCAGCTTCAGACCCAGCTCAATCGCTTCGTCCTGCCCTGCATCCTTGTATCGCTTACCAATTGCTTCGCGTTGTTCATCGTTCAGTAGAGGGACATTCACACTACCAGGAAAAGCCCCCTGATTGAATTCAATAGGGGCACGAACATCCATCATCGGGATGTCTTTGAGGAATAATTCGCTATAGTCTTCGAGGTCTGGACGAGACATTAAAAAGTGATCTCCCAGCACTGGTGAATTTTTGGCCGACGTTTGAAGTCTTCAGGTATCGTCTGCGCTGTGATGTCTTTTACCTGATAGCGCTTTGAAATATCTGCATCCAGTTTGAAACCTTTCTTATTGGTTGAGAATATCAGCATGCCATCTTTTTCCAGCAATGCCATGGATTGCTGTATCAGCTTTGCATGATCCCGCTGTATATCCAGTATCTCTGTCATTTTCTTGGAATTGGAAAATGAAGGAGGATCGAGAAAGATCAGATCAAACTTTCCATTAACACCATAGCGCTTAGGCTGACGTAATAATTCGATGCAATCCCATTGCAGGAACTGGTATTTTTCTTCATCGATCAGGTTATTTAATTCAAAATTCTCTTTTGCCCAGTTGATATAGGTTCCCGACATATCGGCACTGACGACTTCACTGGCACCACCCAGAGCTGCCTGCACACTGACCGATGCGGTATAACAGAACAGGTTAAGTACTTTTTTATCCTTTGCCTGTTCATAGATACGTTGGCGGGTTGTACGATGATCAAGGAATAGACCTGTATCCAGATAGTCTTCCAGATTGACCAGTATTTGTGCAGCCCCTTCACTGACCTGCAACAATTCACCACGTCGTCCCTGCTTTTCGTATTGCTGATTGCCGCGCTGACGTTGGCGTAATTTACTAAACAGTTGTTGGTCAGAGATATTGAAATATTGTTTTACGATTTGCTGTGCGATCTGAATACGATGTGCCGCCTTATCGGCATCAATAGTTTTAGGAGCCTGATATTCCTGTAAATGATACCAGACAAGATCTGCTTGCTGACTACTACTGTAACGATCCAGTGCAAATGAGAACTCGGGCAAATCGGCATCATAGATACGATAGCAGCTGACCTGATTACGTTTGGCCCATTTTGACAGGTGCTTATCATTCTTTTTCAGTCGGTTCAGCAAGGCATTAGCTTCCTGACCCTGCGGATCGAAATCGATAACTTTAGAATTAGCCTGCTCTACTGTTTGTACAGCGCTAGCAGGCCCCGCTGTATCGTGTCTCGTGTCAGACGTTTCGATATTGAATGAGGCAAAAACACAGCTCAATTGACCATTGTTAACAGATTTTTTATAGCTGCGATTCAGACGCAGGCGATGCAATAGATCTGGGTTTGCTGAAATTATATTCAGAGTCGCATTCACCCCATTATCTGCAAAGGATTTGAATACCTTACCCATCTGCGAATATAACGTAGCCAGGCCCTGCTCTGCCTGCAGGCGTTCACCATAGGGAGGATTAATAATGATTATGGGTGGTTTGCTAACCATGTCTGAAGACAGATCATTGATATCACGGCGCGAAAATTGAATCAGGTCCTCAACACCCGCACGCATCGCATTATCGCGTGCAATCTCGATGGCTCTGGCATCCAGATCACTGGCCAGAATCTCGCAATCTGGTGCAGACTCTATGCCCTGCTCGGCTTCATCCAGGCAGTTTTGCCATATAGCTTTATCGTGTCCCAACCAGCGCAAAAATCCAAAATAATCACGATCCATTCCGGGTGGGATATTAGCGGCAATCATTGCAGCTTCGATAGCAAAGGTACCGGAGCCACACATGGGGTCAATCAGGCTATGTGTTTTTGCAGCTTCTCGTGTCCAGCCTGATTGAACTAATAATGCGGCAGCCAGATTTTCTTTGAGTGGTGCGCCACTATGTTGTAATCGATAGCCACGACGATGTAACGATTGGCCGGATAAATCCAGGCTCAGGGTTGCCGTATTCTTATGAATGATCAGATGGATACGCACATCGGGACGTTCTTTTTCAATAATGGGACGACTATTGACGGTATTTCTAAAGTAATCCACCACCGCATCCTTAACCTTCAAAGAAGCATAATGGCTATGATTAATATCTGAGCGTGAAAGCGTTGCTGCTACAGAAAAACTGCCGCGCGAGGTTAAATGCTGTGACCAGTCGATATCGTAGACCTGCTGATAGAGAATTTCTTCGTTCTCTGCTTTAAAGGTTTTTAGAGGCAGGTAAACACGATTAGCAAGACGTGAGAAAATACAGATTCTATAGGCGAGTTCGACGGTTCCTTTTAGCTCTATGCCGCCGTAGACTTTCTTAATCTGAATATCAGGGTCATTGACTTTAGACAGTATTTCTCTGACTTCATGAAACAATGCTGTTTCAAAGCCCTTGTGACCTGTTACGAAAAAGTTGTGGGTTTGTTTCATGGTTTTATTATTTCACCACAGAGGACACAGAGAGCACAGAGAAAAAACCTTTTTTGAAAATAGCAATTGACTTCATTTATTTAGTCACCCAAATTTTAATTATAAATAAATTAACATAAAGGTCGGTATATACCCTTCCAGCATATTAAACCTCTGTGTCCTCTGTGGTTAGATATTTTTTACCTCAGAGAACAAACCTTTTAATACCGTTCTTTAAAAGCCCTGTATTAAAATTTATTAATAGTCCAAGAGGTATTTCGGCCAGCTTCATATAGGTCAAAAGCTGAGCCTCATGTATTTTTTTAAGTGACTCAACACTTTTCAACTCAACTATTAAGTTGCCTTCAACCAAAAAATCAAGTCTATAACCACAGTCAATATCCACCTTCTTGTAGCGCAAAGGTAAAGGCTTTTGTAACTCATGCTGAATACCATGATATGTTAATTCATAGGCCAGGCATTTTTCATAAGCCGACTCCAGTAACCCGGGGCCCAACTCTTTATGAACTTCGAGAGCAAGCCCTATCACTTTCCCCGTTAATTCAGTCTCTCTTTCATGCATTCCAACCCTCCGTGTCCTCTGTGTTCTCTGTGGTTAACTTAAAACCTATAACAACACCTTCTCCATCCCACCATGAGACATCTTGGTCAGGAAGCTATCCAGCCATTTTTCACCATAGTTCAGGCGTGCAAGCTCTACCACAATGTAATCGGTACTTATGCCTGTCAAATTTTCATAACGCGACAGGCCCTGCTGACAGGCTGGACATGAGGTCAGGCATTTTACTTCGGCTTTATCATCACCTGCTTGAACCACCTCCTTGGCCTGCTGCATAGATTCCAGCTTACGATTGAATAATTGATGCGCAATGTCAGGGCGCGATGTGGCCAGGGTGCCTGATTCACTACAGCATCTGGTGGTTAATTCAACCGATTGGCGCATCAGCTTGCTGGCTACCTCTATCGGTTGCTGGTTCTTGATCGGCGTATGGCAGGGATCGTGATAGATATATTTGGTTCCAGATTCCTGATTGATTTGAAAACCTTTCTCTACCAGATACTCATGTATATCCATGATTCTTGATCCTGGAAAGATGCGCTCGAACTCGTATTTCTCCAGCTGATCCAGACAGGTGCCGCAGGAAACAATAACGGTTTTTATATCCAGATAATTGAGCGTATTGGCAACACGATGGAATAACACACGATTCTGAGTGGTGATCTGGTGTCCTTTTTCCTGTAGCCCTGCTGCAATCTGTGGGTAACCACAACACAGGTATCCGGGTGGCAATACGGTTCTGGCACCTGATTCATACAGCATTGCTATAGTCGCCAGGCCTACCTGGCTAAACAGTCGCTCTGAGCCACAGCCGGGGAAATAGAATACCGAGTCACGATCTTCCTGAGGTACTTCCTGGTTACGGATAATAGGCACCATTTCTGAATCGTCTGCAGCCAAAATCTGGCGCAAGGTTTTGTCAGGCACATTGGCCTGTACCGGATTGCGCACAAAGTTCACTATCTGTTGCCGAACGACCGGCTTACTGTTAGATGCACGCGCCTGCTCTTCGCGTTTAGGCGCCATACCCATCGATTTCAAAACCATGCGCAGGGTACGGATAGATTTAAAACCCAATTGCAGCATCAGCTTGCGCGATATGTTGATCAGGCTGGGATCCTGTAGATTTAGAAACCAGATCGCCAACATGGAACCCATGCTTTTTCTGCGTTGTTTATTTTTAGTCAACAGCGTGCGCATGGCAATCGTGACATCACCAAAGTCGATATTTACCGGACAGGGGTTAAGGCATTTATGGCAGGTGGTGCAATGATCCGCCACATCATTTAATTCATCAAAATGTCGATGAGATAGACCTCGTCGGGTCTGCTCTTCGTACAGAAACGCTTCAATGATCTGGCCGGTTGCCAGTATCTTATTGCGCGGTGAATACAGCATGTTGGCGCGTGGAATATGCGTCATACATTCGGGTTTGCATTTACCACAACGCAGACAATTCTTGATGGAATCGTTGATTTCACCCATCTCACTGTACTCAAGGATGAGCGCTTCCTGCTCCAACAAGCGTAATGATGGCGTGTAGGCATTGCTTAGCCCTGAGCCTGCCTGCAGTTTACCCTTGTTAAAATGTTGCTGTGGATCAACCTCATGCTTGTATTTGGCGAAAGCTTCCAGCTTGTCAGATTCCAGATACTGGATCTTGGTCAGTCCTATACCATGTTCTCCTGAGATGACACCATTCAACGAGGTCGCCAGTTGCATGACTTCGTCTACAATCAGGTCGGCCTGATGCAGCATTTCATAATTATCAGAATGCACCGGGATATTAGTATGCACATTGCCATCACCCGCATGCATATGTAATGCAACAAACAGACGTGAATCTTTGACCTTTTCATGGATTTTAGCTAACTGATTACGCATATCCGCGTATTCACGCCCCGAAAAGATTTCATCCATCTGCTTTTTGACCTGTTGCTTATAGCTAATCCTTAATTGATTTCGCAACAGACAATCGATCACTTTATCGTCTTTATCAACTTCGAAATCCAGCTGTTCAGCAAAGTTGCTGGCAGGGCTTTCGAAGTGTGCCAGCCATTGTTCCCATTGGGCTATCTGAGCGACCAGACGGGTAATGGCAAAGTCAATCTTGGACAGAAATAATTCATCCGGATCGGCTGATGTTTTTATCTTTTGCTGACGATCATTCAGGTATTGTTTTAGCGCAATACAGATTTCTACCTTATTACTGATCGATTGCCGGATATTAATGACTTCAATACCTCGACTGTATTCGCTCAGGTTTTCCAGCGGAATCACCACGTCTTCATTGATCTTGAATGCATTGGTATGTGCAGAAATTGCTGCAGTACGTTTTCTATCTGCCCAGAAGCGTTCACGTGCCGACTTACTCACCGCGATAAATCCTTCCGCCTGGCGTTTATTCGCAAGCTCTACAACGGCCGAACAGGTCGTTGCCAGTAAATCATCATCATCTGAGATAATATCCGCCAGCAGCAACATCTTAGGCTGATCCGAGCGATTGGCTTTAGTACTATATTGAACCGCTTTTATGTATCTCGCATCCAGATGTTCCAGTCCAGCGAGTAATACACCGTCGGTTTGATCGATAAAATCCTTGATTTCAACAATAGCCGCCACATCCTTGCCAGAATCCTGATTAAAGAATTCCAGACACACCGTACGTGTAAATTCAGGAATCGGGTGTAACACAAAGGTTGCTGAGGTAATTAGCCCATCGCAGCCTTCTTTCTGGATGCCAGGCAAGCCTGCCAGAAACTTGTCGGTAACATCCTTACCCAGACCAACCTTTCTAAAGGCCTGCCCGGGGATTTGCAGTATCTCGGGGTCGCCTAAGGCTTTACCGCTACGCCTGTCGGTACGTGTAATTTCGAACTCAACCGTCTCCTGTAGATGGATTTTACCCATATTGTGGTTGAGGCGTTTAACCTCCAGCCAGTTGGCATCTGCGGTAACCATCTTCCAGCTCAGCAGGTTATCCAGCGTAGTACCCCAGATAACTGCTTTCTTACCACCGGCATTCATCGCGATATTGCCACCAATGGTAGAAGCATCCTGAGAAGTTGGATCAACAGCAAATGCAAGCCTTTGCAACCCTGCTCTATCGGACACACGTCTGGTGACAACGCCCGACTCGGCATCTATAACACAGGCTCGTGCATTGCAGCCTGGCAGGTCTATCTCTCGCACCTCACCCAGCTTTACCAGTTTTTCCAGATTGATGACGGCGGTATTCTCATACAGCGGAATGGCGCCGCCGGTATAACCCGTGCCACCACCACGGGCGATGATGGTTAAATCCAGATCGATACAGCCCTGTACCAGGTCCGCTATCTCATCTTCGCTGTCCGGATGCAGCACAACCATAGGGTATTCAACGCGCCAGTCAGTAGCATCGGTAGTGTGTGAAACCCGTGCTAATCCACTAAAGTCGATATTATCTTTTTTAGTAAGGCGTGATAACTTGCGCCTGATTTTGGCGCGTTGTTGCAGTAACCAGCTCAACCAGTCATTAAAGTCCGTAACAGTGGTTCGCGCAGCTTGGAGTAGCTCTAGCGCCTGTTGGTTGTCATCTGATCGCTTTTCGATTTGTTGTAGTCGGTGATTGAGCGCCTGACTTAACTGCTGACGTCGTTTCTTATCAGCCAGCAGATCATCCTGCAGATAGGGATTACGCCGTACCACCCAGATATCACCCAGCACTTCAAACAACATACGTGCAGAACGGCCGGTTCTACGCTCTCCACGAAGCTGGTTTAGCACATCCCACCAGCGTTCGCCCATCAGGCGATAGACAATTTCCTTATCTGAAAAAGAGGTATAGTTATAGGGAATTTCGCGAATTCGATCTGACATACAGAGATATATGAGCTCTAAAAGCGCGGTATTATAACGGGTTTCTAATCTTCTTTTGTAATCTCTTTCTCTTCTTTGCTTGAAATTAAATGCACATCGCGTTGCGGGAATGGGATTTCGATACCTGCCTCGCTGAAGGCACGCTCAATGGCAAAGTTCATATCACTCATCACTGTCAGACGGTTATCGACCTCTCTGATAAAGCAGCGTAGCTCAAAGTTCAGTGAGCTATCACCAAAGTTACGGAACAGTACCCTTGGCTTGGACAGGATGGGACTTTTAGTAAGCACCGACGGATGCTGGTAGGCGATATCGAGCAATATGGATTGAACCAGCTCTGTATCGGTAC
The DNA here is from genome assembly GCA_050295575.1 of Gammaproteobacteria bacterium. GTDB lineage: Bacteria > Pseudomonadota > Gammaproteobacteria > JACNJF01. The sequence continues at coordinate 45,135 of JBNKPX010000009.1, forward strand.
CATACGCGACACCTACCGGTAGCACTATGCGACCAAGCGAGTCGCGAAACATCCAGTTGGTAACCTGCCCTGAAATCAGTTCCGAATTGGGCACGATGACATCAGAGCGGTCAAAGGTCTGAATCTGAGTAGAGCGTATGCTGATTTTTTTCACATAGCCTTCGGTTGAACCAACCACAATCCAGTCGCCGGTTTTAATCGGTCGCTCAAACAGCAGGATGACACCTGAGACAAAGTTATTAACAATATTCTGCAGACCAAAACCAATACCTACCGATAATGCCCCCGCAATCAATGCTAGATTGGCCAGTTCTACACCGGCAATAGACAGCGCTATTAGAAAGGCTATAGCAACGCCCAGATAGCCCGTCAGGGAAATCATCGCTTCTTTGCTGCCTCTGTCCATACGCGAGCGTTTGAGCCAGCTTTTATCCATGCGCCGCTTGATCCAGCCAATGATAGATAACATCACAGCAAACGATAGCAAGGCAACAACCATCTTCACCGGTACAAGATTTACGGTACCGATTTTAAATCCACCAGTGATGACATCTCTTAACTCAAGCAAGGTGGTATCCGATAGCCCCCATATCTTGAGCACAGCAACGGCAAAAGCAGACCAGATGATGATGGAGAAGGTAAATCTGAACCAGATAGAACCGGGTAAGAATTCCTTTTCCTTAACACCAATACGCTTTCGAAAGGCCTTTTGCCACTCATTGCGCCCTTCATCCAGGCTATCCAGAAAATCGCTCCAGATGCGTATTAAAAAGATGGTCAGCCCCCACAACAGAAAGCTGCCAGGAATTCCAAAAAGAATAAAATGAGATAGAGTGACATAGCCCAGCCAGTCCGCTCCAAGACAAATCAATAGCCCGAGAATAGCCAGTACACGCAACAGGTGAATATTACTTAGCCCACGGTAATAGCGTAACAACCAGGCCGCCCAGATCAGGTTCAATACCAGAAGAAACAGATAAACATTACGGATTAATGCGGTAATTTGATCAGGAAAGTCATGAATCTGAATAGACGAATACATCAGAAAACCGGCAAACACCAGTTTGCTAAGCAACCTCAGACGACTCGCCAGCAATAACGAAATATCCTGTGGCAGACTGGTCAAGGGCTGGGCGGGTGGATAGGGATTAAGCAGTATGCGAATAAATAGATTACCCAGAACATACATAAATAAGCCAAAAATAAGTAATGCCAGAAAATCCAGTGGCGAGCCACTGATCAACTGATAAGAATAGTAAAGACTGAAGCTGGAAGTAATTATCAACGCAGCCATGTGTCTTTGCGCACAGCTAAAAAGGGACAACTGAAACTGGCTCAAATACCCCGTTTGCTGGGACTGCTGATCAATTCGAATCCTGTTATTGAGTATTCTCCTGATCCATAAAATTAAACCCATAGCAACCAGCAATAACAGGGATACCTCAGGCAGATTCTCCACCAGGGTGTTAATACCAGCATCCTTTTCAATGAAAGACCGTAGCGCCTGATAAATCTCGAAAGGGTTGAATAGATTGTTTTTGATGTTCTGCAGCAGGTTAGATTTCTTTCCAAATAACTCTGAAGCCAATACCTGTTGCTGTTTGGAGATTACGACATCCACGACCTCATGGGCGCGCAATAACATTAATCGACAACTGGCCAGTTGCTGGGCATTGCTTAACATACTCTGATTAAGGCTCTGGCGCTTTTCAGTGACTTCTTTTTCTTCTGTCTCCATTTGAGCGCCTAGCAACTCGAGGTCATTAGCACTCTTATTAATCGCATGTTCATTGCTTTCAATACATTCATTGGCAACTTTTTTAACGTAAATCCCCTGTTCCTGAAACTCGCTGAGCATTTGATAGTTGAGCAGATTTTTGGGATTGGTAACGGCTTTTTCGATGGTCTGTAACATACCATCTGCTTCACCTATTTTAAGGCTATGTACGGGATCAATAGCCGCAGCCGAGCTGAACCTGATCAGGAGTAGTAAGAATAGAAGGATACGCATGGCAGTATCAGACAACCAGATAGAATAGTTTCGAGATCATTAGTAGCGCGATTTTCAATATTGTGAATTATTTTGCCAATATTATGCCAGTGATCAGATAACTAATCATTTAATCTGCAACTTTGACTTATTCGCAAGTATTTAGACTATACCTAAAATAAGGTATCTAAGGTTTAAATGAACAATTTAACTAAAACATATCCCTTGTTTACAAAAGGTAGCCCTTCTGCTCAATACCAGCAGATTAGTAATTTCTGTGTAAATTATACCGAGGGTCTACTCATCAGCCTGATGCATCTAGAAATAGATAAGGAATTCAGTGAGTCGCCGGATACCTATAAAAAGCTGCAAAAAAAAATACAACGGCGCGAACGAACCATAAGACATGCATTCCAGTTCCAGATAGAGAAGCTTTTTTCAGATTTTAAGACAGTACGCAGAACTCGACTGCATGCAAACCGCGCAAGTGACTGGTTGACCTTAGGCCTGACAGGCCAAAATGCATCCATTGTGCGCGCCAGTATCGAGAAATCCAGTGAGCATTTAAATGCTATTTACGAAAAACCACTGGCTATCATCAATGAACGGCTGAAAACACTGGTACATCGAACCGATAGTACTCATGCCGAAAACCCGGTGACACCTGAAAATCTCTGCAATGCCTTCCTTACCTGTATCGAGGCCCTAAGCTTTACCAGTAAACAGTTAAGTCAGCTCATCGGGCTGTATGATCGCGTCCTAAGCCTGTTTCTGGAAGATCTTTACCGGCAGCTTGACCTTGGTATGTATTATCTGGATATCCTGCCTGAACTGACTGACCCTGAAATATTCCGTGAAAATTCAGCCACCGAAAAACCGCCTGAAATTTTCACTCCAGATAATGAAGCTGAGCCTGCTGTTGATATAAAAGAAACTCCGACAGTATCAACCGATGAAGTAAAGACAGCCACCGAACAAGCACCAGAAGAGCTTGATCAGAACAAGCCAGCTGCAGAAATAGACCACTACTATCCACTGGTAAAAACTGAAGAAAACCAGGAACTTGATGACAAACTGGAAGAATTCCTGGCCCTGACTAGACAGGGTAGTCTCGATTACGCCTTACTCTACGCGTCATTCCTGCACTCCAGCAAAGGACTTTTTGAATCCCGACAAAGAAACGAGGTTTTTCGATTCCTGAATTTTTTTACTCACCTACTCGATAACCCTAGATTATCCCAGTCGTTAAAAATTCAGCTTTCTCGCTTATCACAACCGTTACTAAGACTGGTTATGGTCGACCCATTTTTCTTTCGCAGCAGTAACCACCCGGTCAATGAGTTTTTACTATCCATCATCGATTATGAGATTCGTTATGGCGGTGTGCATGTCACTGCCGATCTGATAGCTCCACTTTTCGATCAGCTACTAGAATCAGATAACGTTACTCTGGATGAATTTAAGCACATCATTCAACAGTTTGAAGCGCTAAAAGATTCAGAAACTAATCTCATACTTGAGCAAAAACGTGACGACAAGCAGGAACAGAAAAAAATAAGGGATGAAGTACTCAATCTGGTCAATCAAATCACGGAAAAATTGATTGTAGAACCTGAAGTGCTCGGCTTTTTCTATGATGACTGGCAATTACTACTGCTGCAGATTGCTAGCAAAATCGGTCAAAAATCCACCTCGTTTATTCAGGCTGTGGAAATAGCAAGAATGCTCGCCTGGAGCTTGGACGAAAACCATCAAGACAACCCTGAATACAGTAAATATTCTTTTGCCAGTTTACTAAAGGCTATAGATAAAGGATTGATTTCATTAAACTTCTCAGCTGAACACAGAAACAGAATAAGAAAACTACTGGTGCGCGAATTCAGGAAAATACAAGTCGCCAAAGCCCCTCCTATAGTAAAACCTAAAAAGTCGCTCAACAGCTTTAACTCGTTTGATCAATTCAACGATACCATCACTCAATTCTCTATTAACATGACCGACCTGACCCATGTTCAGCCTATAGAAGATACTGCATTCATCGAATTTCTAAATTCTCTGCAATATGGCTCCTGGGTTGAGATCAGAGAAGACAGGAAAGGTCGCTTTAAACGGGGTAAATTGAAATGGAAGGCTCAGGATAATAGTCGATTTATATTTATTGACCAACGCGGTCATAAAATCAATGAAAGCAATATTGATCAGCTCAAACAATACTATGCCGATAATATGATCAAGGTTCTGACCAAGCCAAAGCCCTTCTCTTCAAAACGACCTACTCTGGGCCATGGGTATACTGATTTCTAAGCAAAAACGGCTGCCTTATGGCAGCCGTTTGCATAAACAATTGCAAACTAAGTCTGGTTTACACCTGCAACAATAAACGAGCTGGATCTTCCAGTAGCTGCTTGATAGTCACCAGAAACTGCACCGCTTCACGTCCATCAATAATCCGATGATCGTAGGTCAGTGCCAGATACATCATGGGACGTGCAACGATATCTCCATCAATCACTACAGGTCTTTGAATGATGTTATGCATACCCAGAATAGCGCTTTGTGGTGGATTCAAAATGGGTGTGGATAGCATTGACCCAAAGGTGCCACCATTGGTAATGCTGAAGGTTCCACCGGTGAGTTCATCGATACCCAGTTTACCGGTACGTGCACGCTCTGCCATATTACGGATTTCCTGTTCTACATCCGCATAACTCATCTGATCAACATCGCGCAGGATAGGTACAACCAGTCCGCGCTCTGAGCTGACTGCGATACCGATATCAAAGTAATCATGATAAACAATGTCGCCACCATCAATAGAAGCATTAACCGCCGGGAATTTCTTCAAAGCTTCAACAGCAGCTTTGGTGAAGAAAGACATCATACCCAGTTTAACGCCATGTGATTTTTCAAAGGTTTCTTTGTAGCGATTACGTAAATCCATCATAGGCTGCAGATTGACTTCATTAAATGTGGTCAGCATTGCTGCAGTGTTTTGAGCATCTTTTAGTCTTTCGGCAATACGCGCTCTCATACGAGACATGGGAACGCGACGGTCATTGCGGTTATCACCAGGCTGTGCCATAGCGGCTGGAGCTGCGGCGGCTGCAGGAGCAACAACCGGAGTGGGCGCAGCTGATTGGGCAGCCGTAGATGCCTGAACGTGTTTTTCTACATCCTGCTTCGTAATAGCACCTTTTTGACCGGTTCCGGTGACTTCAGCAGGATTCACATCATTTTGTTTCATCGCTTTACGTGCAGCCGGTCCAGCCTTAGGTTCGGCTGCAACTTCCGGCTTTGCCTCTGCTGCAGCTTCAGACGCTGCTTCGGTATCTATAGTAGCCAGGATCTGATTATTGGTAACCGTATCCCCCTCTTCTTTATCTATCGATGTAATCACACCAGAAGCTGTCGCTACAATTTCTAAAACTACTTTATCGGTTTCAAGATCAACGATGATGTCATCCTGTTTGACGCTATCGCCAACCTGTTTGTGCCAGGCACCCAGAGTACCTTCGGATACTGATTCGGGTAATACGGGTACTTTTATTTCAACCAACATTTTTTCTATGCTCCAGTCTTGTGATCTACAATGGTCAATAATCTATTATGATTTGTTAAAGTTCAAACGCTTCGGTTACCAGCTTATGCTCCTGCTCAAGGTGCAATGACATATAACCTACCGCTGGTGATGCTGACGAGTCGCGTCCTGCGTACTCTACCGGTACTCCATCACAGGTTTCCATAAGCTGACTCTTAATATACCACCAGCTACCTTGATTGCGCGGTTCATCCTGACACCATACCGCCTTTTCCAGGTTTGGATAAAGCTGCAATGTTTCGAGAATTTCTTCTTTTGGATAAGGGTAAAGCTGTTCAAGTCTAACTATTACAGTGCTGTGATCATAACGTTGTTGGCGAGTTTCATACAGTTTGAAATAGACTTTCCCACTACAGAAGATAATCCTTTTTACTTCTTCTGCATTTACTTCATCAACTTCAGGAATTACCTTTTTGAAACCGCCTTCAGTTAACTCACTTAGAGGAGAAACCGCCGCTTCATGTCGTAGCAGGCTTTTTGGACTCATTACGATTAATGGCTTACGGAAGTCTCCTCGGATCTGGCTGCGCAACAGATGAAAGATCTGAGAAGGCATAGTGGGCATAACCACTCGCATATTGTTTTGTGCACATAATTCCAGATAGCGCTCTAATCGAGCTGAACTATGCTCTGGCCCCTGCCCCTCATAACCATGCGGTAACAGCATGACCAGGTTACATAGGCGGCCCCATTTCACTTCACCAGAACTGATGAATTGATCTATAACTACCTGCGCGCCATTGGCAAAATCGCCAAACTGGGCCTCCCATAGCACCAGTGTATCCGGGTCAGTTGATGCATAGCCATATTCAAAAGCCAGCACTGCTTCTTCTGAGAGGAAAGAATTAATCACTTCAAATCGTGCACTACCTGTTTGAAGTTGTTTCAAAGGTACATGGATACCACTTTTTTCCGTCTGATTATGTAATACCGCATGACGATGGAAGAAAGTGCCGCGCTCAGAATCCTGACCAGAAAGGCGTATAGAGTGACCTTCCTTAAGCAGGCTCGCATAAGCCATGGTTTCAGCAAAGCCCCAATCACAGAATATATCCTCATCCAGCATTTGCTGTCGAGCATCCATGATTTTTTTGACGCGGTGATGCAGTTGAAATCCATCGGGTAATTTTAATAATTCCTTACCCATCTCTTTGATGCTTTCCATCTTCACTGTGGTATCAGGCAGCACAGTAAAATCATTTTCCAGAAAACGTTCCCAGTTGCTGCGATTTTGCTCTTCCAGACCTGAAATAGCATTCAACGCCACCGTTCCACTTTGCTCCAGCGCTCTACGATAGTCGCCGATCATGGTATCAACAGTCTGACGATCAACAACACCTTCATCAATCAATGCCTGGGCATGTTTTTCTACCAGACGTGGATGATTGCGTATCGCATCATACATACGGGGTTGAGTTGCTGCTGGTTCATCAGCTTCGTTATGCCCATAACGGCGATAGCAGATGATGTCGATAACCACATCGCGGTTATATTTTTTACGATACTTCACCGCCAGTTCTGCGACAAATACACAGGCTTCAGGGTCATCACCATTAACATGGAAGATAGGTGCCTGAACCATACGAGCCACTTCGGTACAATATAGAGTAGATCTCAAATCCTTTGGATGACTGGTGGTAAAACCGATCTGGTTATTCACAATGATGTGAATGGTGCCGCCAGTATGGTATCCACGAGTCTGGCACATATTAAAGTTTTCCATCACCACGCCCTGGCCTGCAAAAGCAGAATCACCATGAACTACAATGGGTAATACATCGGTGGTACTGATGGATTGTTTGTTATACAGGCGTTGACGAGCACGTACCGAACCTTCAACCACGGGGCTGACGATTTCCAGATGAGAAGGATTGAAAGCCAGTGCCAGATGGACTGGACCCGTAGAGGTACTTACGTCAGAAGAAAAGCCCTGATGGTATTTCACATCGTAGTTATATTTATCGCTAACCTGAACCTTGCCTTCGAACTCATCGAATAGCACTGAAGGCATTTTACCGAGAATATTGGTCAGTACATTCAGACGCCCCCGGTGAGCCATACCGATAACGACTTCGCGAGTGTCATCTTTGCCCGCCTGCTGGATAATACGATCCATCAGTGGAATCAGTGATTCACCGCCCTCTAGTGAGAAACGTTTTTGACCTACGTAACGTGTATGCAGATACTTTTCCAGATTTTCAGCAGCAATCACACGATCCAGAATGCGCATTCTTCTGCCATGAGTGAAATTAGGACGTGCCAGCGTGGTTTCTAGTTCCTGTTGAATCCAGCGCTTTTGTTCGGTATCTGCGATATACATAAATTCAGAACCGATAGAACCGCAATAGGTCGCTTTCAGTCGGTCGATGATTTCACTCAAGGGTGCTTCATCAACGCCGAACATAGATCCGGAAGAAAATACGGTATTTAAATCATCTTCAGATAATTCATATGCCTCCAGAGAAAGTTCATTACCCACATCGTTATCGGTCAATCCTAATGGATCCATCTTCGCTTTTTGATGTCCACGAAAACGATAGGCATTGATTAACTGAAGCACTTTAATCTGCTTCAGACGGTGTTCGTGTTGAGCGTTACTAACCGGAGCAACGGAGGTCTTTTTGTTTAAAACGGTCGATTTGACCTGGTTTTGAATAGAAACGTGATCAGGATCAGTGACATCTGAACCATTTTTTAAAGATTTAAACCAAAAGCGCCATTCTTCGTCGACGCTATCTTCATTAATCAGGAATTGATGGTACAAATCTTCAAAATAAGCGGCATTACTACCGAACAGGTAACTCTCCTGTTGCTGTTTCTTCATTGACATTTTGTGCTTGTCTCTGGATATGTTCCTTTGGTTAATAGGAATAAAGTTGATTCATTTAGAAAGAACCTTAATTTTTAACACTTTACACGTTCGATAAGTAGTTATTAGTGCGCATAAATTATGTTAATGAGACAAAAATACCAGACATCATAATTAATTTTCAGACGTATTTTCTCTATCCATATAGGGCTCAATTCTAACGGTTAAAATTTGGTTAAAATTAACTGCTGAGTAAGCTATCATGCGCGCACATTTATCAATGGTAAAGTCATGGCTCAATATATTTACACAATGAACGATGTGGGTAAGGTTGTCCCCCCACAGACCGAAATTCTTAAAAATATATCTCTCAATTTTTTCCCTGGCGCCAAAATCGGCGTTCTTGGCTATAACGGAGCTGGGAAATCTACGCTACTGAAAATCATGGCCGGCGTGGATACCGAATATACCGGTGAAGCCAGACCTCAAAAAGGTATCAACATCGGCTATCTTGCTCAGGAACCTCAACTAGACCCTGACAAAGACGTACGTGGCAATGTAGAAGAAGGCGTTGCTGAAACCAAGGCCCTGCTGGATCAATT